>NZ_AJWE01000001.1:0-1949 GCF_000281145.1 Rhizobium sp. CF142
AAGCCGCCATTCGATCGGATTGGCCGCGCGTTCCGAAAACCGCGCGGCCCATACAATTCCCATTTAGATCCATTTCCATAACGAAACCAGCGTGGCAGATGTCAGGGTGTTAAGGGGCCGAAGGTTCGAGTCCCTTCAAGGCGCTCACTAACAAACAGCGTCTGTCACGGGGACTGGCGGCTGGTCGGTCTGTCAAGGCGGCTAAGCAACTCCAACGATTCACATTCTCGACTTGGCTAGGCTCAATCTTCAGACGAATCCGACATGTTCGCCAAAGGGGATCTCTTCCTCCAGGTTGCCTTTCCCGATGCGGATGCTCTCTCCCGACAACCTCCTATCCTCAGCGATTTCCTCATGAGGATGAGCCTTTCCGGAATGGTGATCGAGGTGTCGCTCGGAGGCTTGCTCATCCTCGTTGACCTTATCGTCGTCATGGCTTTCGCCCCTGAGCGCGGCACGCTCTTCGTTCATCATTTCGAGACCTGCAGTGATCTGGGCCTCCCGTCCCGCAACCCAGGCCCTGTCTGGCTCCGAGGTAATCGAAGCGCTGTGGTTTATCTGCGTCGCCGAGGAAGAGGAGGTGGGAGATGTCGCAGCGACTTTTTCGACCATGATGAACTTCCTTCGGGGAGCGCCAAAGCCATTCGACCCTGTGGCATCCGAAGTGCCGCCAAGATAGGGCTTATCTGTCAATGACAAAATGTCGAAGAGCCCGGTAGACTAGGCCGAGCGTTGCGACAACGCCCGACCAGAAAGCGCGGTGTTCGGGAGCAAGATATTGCCGACAGGACGCGATACGAACCCGCGTGATTCCTGCCAGCCCCAGACCGACTTAGTTCTTGGGAGGTATTGCCGCCTGCGGCGGATGAATCATATCGCGAGCGTATGAGAGTCCAATGCCATAGCCGCCGGCGTGAGCTTCAACAATGCCTCTCGCTCCGGCATAGGTTTCATGTCTTGTCCAGTCTCTCTGAAGCTCGAGAAGGACCTGAATCCAGGACGTCATAGTTGCTCCGGCCGCCTCCATTCGCCGCAATGCAAGAGCATGACTTTCCGGCGTCAGTCCACCGCAGGCGTCCGCGACGACAGAAACATCGTAGCCCTCTGCAATGGCGCACAGAACTGGAAAGGAAACGCACGCTTCGGTAAGAAGGCCGGAAACAATGAGACGCTTACGGCCGGAGGTGACGACAGCGGCACGTGCGGTCTCATCTTCCCAAAGATTCATGTTCCGACGCTCGATCGATTTCACGTCGCCGATAGCGGCCTGGATCGCCGGCATGATCGGTCCGCTATAGACAGTCGAAGCGGATGTTGAGGCGATGATCGGCAGCTCGAACAGTTTTGCCGTCTTCGCCAGCGCCACGGCGTTTCCAAGGAGGGTTTGCCGAGCGATCGACTCGACCCCAAAGGCCAAGCCAGCCTGCTGATCGATCAAAAGAAGCGCGCAGTCATGCGGTGTAATCAAGGGCAAGTCAGCCATGGGGGCTCCAATTCTTCGTTCTTGAATGCGAAGAGGTTAGTCGATCCGTCACCCGACTTCTTGGATCGCGCTATTGCCGTTTGGAATATCATCTTCCCCGCTTCTCGACCGCAGACTCTCACAGCGGGATTAGATCCTGTCTCGAGCATTAGGCTGCCAATCGGAATGGGGTTGTTCAGCCGGGCAGAGGTGGCGTCCTTTGCACGGTCGGTCGCATATTGGCCAGAATTTCCAAGCGCAGTATTATCGTCCAATCCAAAGGACGGCTTCTCGGGAATATTACCAGATGCGATGTAACCTGGCTGAGATCATTCGGCTGTTTTCCGGCGCAATACAATAACCGAAAAAAAGCAAGTTCCGAACGAAATGTCCGCTGAATCGACGTATGAATTTCTCGTCCTCCTCTTGATGGCGACGATAGTGATTGAATTGGTCGCACGGCGTTTGTGTCTGCCGCCGGCTGCCG
>NZ_AJWE01000002.1:0-1052 GCF_000281145.1 Rhizobium sp. CF142
TGGCTTCCGTGCGACCGCCGGTGCCTGTCGTCACCAGCGCGTTGGGCTCGGCCGCACCCGCCGTCAGGATGCCGCGCGGTCGGTGATACTTGAAGCTGCGGCCGACGAGCTGGATACCATTGGCAAGAAGGGCGGAGGCAAGCGTATCGCCGGGATGGCCCGTCAGCTCACTACCATCGAAGGTAAAGTTCAGCGTGCTCGACCGGTCGATCCGGCCGCCGCTGGGAAGCCGCGAACTTGTCATGCCGCACCTCCGAGCTTGGCAAGCGCGGCATCACTGACGGTGTGAACGGCATGGGTGACGGTATCGCGCTCGACAATCAGCCAGCGCCGGCAGCCGGAGGAATGGTGCCAGTACTCCTTGTGCCGTCCCCTCGGATTGTCGCGCAGATAGACGTAGTCGTACCAGACGTCGGCGTGGGCATCCGCCGCCGGCCGGGCGAGGCTCGCATCACCGCGAATAGTGAATTCTTCCTTGGGACGGACACCACAATGGGGGCAGGAAATCAGGCTTGCCATGGTGTCAGGTCCTCAATGCAGGTTGGGCTGGGCGCCGACGCCCTTTTCATCGATCTGATAGCCGCGCTGGAAGCGGTCGAGGCGCAGCTCGCGCGCGGTCTCATGCGGCTCGTTGCGGGCGATCAGATGGGCGTAGCAATAGCCGGATGCGGGTGTCGCCTTGAAGCCGCCATAGCACCAGCCGGCATTCAGATAGAGATTATCGATATGGGTTCGGTCGATGATCGGCGAGCCGTCCATGCTCATGTCCATGACGCCGCCCCAGGTTCGCAGGTATCTGACCCGCGTCAGCGAGGGAATCATCGCGACGCCTGCTTCGGCGACGTGTTCGACGGTCGCAAGATTGCCGCGCTGGGCATAGGAATTGTAGCCGTCGATATCGCCGCCGAAGACGAGGCCGCCCTTGTCCGACTGCGAAACGTAGAAATGGCCGGCGCCAAAGGTGACGACGGTATCGATGAAAGGCTTCAGCCCCTCGGTAACGAAGGCCTGCAGCACATGGCTCTCGATCGGCAGGGGCAGGCCCGCCATGT
>NZ_AJWE01000003.1:0-2454 GCF_000281145.1 Rhizobium sp. CF142
AACCCAAACAGCACGCCAAATACAACTTCCGCGACTCCGAATTATACGCAAGGTCGTTGATGAAATACCACGATTTCAAAGTGTAAATCTTGATATTACGAAGGATTTAATAGCCTTGAGCGATCCACCTCCGCCTTATGCAGCAGGTGAACGCCATCAATCATCACAGCCCGTACCCGGGGATCAACAGACTACAGGGACAGGAGAAGAGTGATGACGGACTATTATGTTGCCACTGACGGAAGCGACATCGCCAAAGGCAGTTTGTCTGCACCATGGAAGACGATCAGTCGCGCCATGCAGGCGCAGCTAAGGCCTGGCGATCAGGTGGTGGTAAAGTCAGGAACGTACCATGAGCAGATCGTGGTGACGAAGGATGGTGCGGCGGATAATTACGTCACCATCCGCTCCGAATTGCCGGGCGACGCTTTACTCAGACCGCCTTCTTCGGACACCTACAGCACGCTGAATGTGCGAGCGAACTACGTCAGGATCGAGGGTTTCGACGTCGTTGGCGGCGGGGGACATGCGATCGATATTGAAGGGTCGCATCACGTCACGATCAAAGACAACATAGCCCATGACAGCGGCGGTTCGGGTATTTCCAGCGCCAAATCGGATTGGCTGACGATCGAAGACAACCGGGTCTACGGCAACGCCGCGACGAACGGCTATCAGTGCAGCGGCATCTCGCTCTGGCAGAACGTGGATCTCGCCGCAGGCAATGCCGAATTCCGCAACATCATCAGGAACAACATAAGCTACGATAACGTGCAAGGACCCGCCATCAACTGGGAACATACGGATGGAAACGGTATCATCATCGACGGCTTTCAAGACACGAAATACCGCTACGGCACTCTGATCGAGGGCAATGTCTCCTACGGCAATGGTGGCAAGGGCATCCACGTCTTCCTGAGCGACTTCGTCACGGTGCGCAACAATACCGTCTGGCACAACAACCATGACAATGCCAACAAGGGAAGCTGGCGGGGCGAGCTGAGCAACGCCATGGGTAGCTACAATACCTGGGTGAACAATGTCGCAGTGGCGGATCCGCGAACGGACTCCAGAAACCGGGCCATCAATGATGTCAGCACCAATGGCTACGTGAACAAGGATGTGAAGTGGTACAACAATATCACCTTCAACGGCACTCCGCGCGAGGCATCAGTACTTTCGGATGGCCAAATGCCGGGCGCCGCCAACGGAAACCTGCTTGGGCTTGATCCGCTGCTTTCGAATCCGGCCACGGGAGATTTCCACTTGAAGCCGGCTTCGCCGGCCATCAATGCCGGAACGTCCGCTTTCGGGCTCGGATCTGTCGACATTGACGGGCAGGCCCGCGTGAACGGCAAGGTCGACATCGGAGCAGATGAGGCCACCTCCAGTGCGGACACGCCGCCGAATGCTCAGGACGTTTCTGGCTCGGCGCCGCGATGAATACAGTTTCCGAGATTATTTTCGCCAACGGCGTCTAGATCATGCCGAGCTCAGTGGCGATGATCGCGGCAGCTCGAAGCGCAATATGGGCGCTTAGCCGCAAGGCAATGAACCCGTCGATGGCGCGCGTCGCCAGATCTGAAAAGCCTGAAAGGTTTCGGTGATCTGAAAATGCTGGTCGGATAGGAACGTGGCCAGTACCCCTTCCGGATCGTAGATATCGGGCTTGCTGGCGACGATGAGGGTTGGAACCTGCAGTGCGGAAGCAAAACCTGGCCGCGGTTCAGAGACATAGAGTGCACTGCCACACCCCTGGCCCAGCGGCACATGGTAAACGAGCGCGCCAAGCGCGTCGGCGCTCCACCAGACGCGATCACCCTCGGTGAGGGCTGAGCGTACGACAGCTGCCGCAGAGCGATAGTCGTCCTTCGCGTGACGGGGCGCGAATCTGATGCTTGCGCCGGAGGCCAATGCCATCATCAGAAAGCCAAGCACTACGAGCTTGCCGACAGGCCGACGCCAGAGCAACGCCACGCCTGCCGCCTGCAGCGCCAAGACGACCGCGATTGCGGGCGCGAGATGGCGACCGACGACGCGCCAGTGCAGAATATATCCGGCAATCAGGATCAGTGCAGCGGCAGCCGTGAACGCGATGGCACAGGCCGCCAATGTGCGAGGCGGAACATTGCGAATTGCCTGGATCACGCCAGCCAGCGTTACGGCCGCGACCAGGATGGCGTAGCTTGCCAACGCAACAAGGTAAGAAGAGACGATCGCCCCCTCCCCGGCGCGCAATTCCGTGCGGCCCGGCCCGAGGCCTGCAAACCCCAGCAGCTCATAGGCTGAGAAAACCAGAGTCCGCGCGTCGGTCGTCGCCACTTTGGTGCCGCCTGCCCCTCCAAGCACCGTCCAGAGATAGTAGAGCCCGAGCGGCGCCAGCACGACCACGAGCAGAATCGACGGCCCGATAATGTGGCTGGCGGCAAGCGCTCACTCCGGCAATGCCTTCTG
>NZ_AJWE01000004.1:0-1812 GCF_000281145.1 Rhizobium sp. CF142
GGCAGCCGCCGGCCTCGCAGCCGTCATGGGCGGCACGCCAGCCCAGATCGAAAATGCCGCGGAAATCGCGCTCGAACACCATCTTGGCATGACCTGCGATCCGATCGCCGGCCTGGTGCAGGTTCCCTGTATCGAGCGCAATGCGCTGGGTGCGGTGAAGGCGGTCACGGCCGCATCCCTCGCAGTGAAGGGCGACGGCCAGCATTTCGTGCCGCTCGACGCGTGCATCGAGACGATGCGCCAGACGGGCTACGACATGAGCGAGAAGTACAAGGAAACCTCGACCGGAGGCCTTGCCGTCAACGTCGTCGAATGCTGAGTTTGTGGACGTTTAATGCTTCTTGCTTGACGCTGCCGGTCAAAAGGATTTCAACGGCAGCATGGCACTGAATCTCATCAAGCTCTGCGTCGGCTGCGACTCGATCGAAGACCTGCGCGAATGGGTAGCCGAGCGGTCGCTGCGCGCCATCGCCGCCGGACTGGAACCGCATTCAGTCCATACGACCCGCATGGTACCGAAGCGCGTGGAAGAACTGCTCGACGGCGGCTCGCTCTATTGGGTGATCAAGGGGCAGGTACAGGCCCGCCAGAAGATTCTCGATATCCAGACATTCACGGACGGAGAGGGGATCGGCCGCTGCCACCTGGTGCTCGGTCCTGAGGTGATCGAAACCTCGGTGCAGCCAAAGCGGGCCTTCCAGGGCTGGCGTTACTATCCTGATGACGATGTGCCGCGCGATCTCCACAGTCTCGGCGCTGGCATTGCGGAAATGCCGGCGGATCTTCGGCGCGAGCTTTCGGAACTCGGATTGCTTTAAAGCCGTTTGTTTTTGCGCACTGCTGGAATTGCTTTGACGCCTCAGCGCAAACGCAGCACGACCGGCGAATTGCCATCAGCCGACGTGATGTGCAGGTGGATATGCGCTTCAGGCTGCGAGTAGCGCCAGGCGCGCGCGCCGTGGCAAAGCAGCAGGTTGATGAGATCACGTGTCTTCGGCGATTTCGCTCTTGGGCGCTGCAGGCCGATTTCGGCAAGACGCAGCGCTGCTTCGTGCAGTGGATGCAGGCCGGAACGGCCTTTGTTGACCGCCCGGCGCCCCGCAGGCGCATTTGGAATATTCTCGTTGATCGACATCATCTTCCTCGTACGCAATACAAACCGAACTAGGATCGACGGCCGGCGGCGCGAACACCGCAGCCGGCAGGCAGGAGCGCCGCCAAATCAGTCATAGGCAGCGCCGGACATCTCATTGGGCAGCCGCCCAGCACTTGACGCCGGCCTTCTTCAGGGCCTTGCAGGCGTTGACCGCATCACGCTGGCCATCGAAGCCGCCGAAGCGGGCGCGGTAGATTTGATCGCCGTCATTGGCATAGGCGACGGCGAAGGGCTTGGCGGAGCTCAGCGCCTTGCCGCCCTTGGCCTTGGCGTTTGCCAGAAGGTCCATCGCCATCTCACGGCTAGAGGAGACACCGATCTGGACGACCCAGCCGGACGGCTGCGGCACTTCCTTGGCGGCAACTTCCTTTGCCGGGGCAGCCTTGGTGGAAGCGGTCGTCACCTCATCGACGGAGGTATCGCCCTGTTCCGGCGGTATATAAGCAGGTGCCGGCGTCGGCACGGCGACGGAAGCCTGTTCCTGCTGCTGCTTGATCGCGACGGTCTTCACCTTGGTCGGAGACGGCATCGGCTGCGTCAGCAAGGGGTTGTCTGTCTTGGGTTCAGCGGTTTCCGCATAGGCAACTTCGGTGCTTGCCGTCTGATAACGGCTGTCCGGAAGCGGCCCCTTATGCGGCAGGCCGAGATCGGCAGGC
>NZ_AJWE01000005.1:0-47410 GCF_000281145.1 Rhizobium sp. CF142
GCCCGCCGATATCGGCGGTATGACGATCAAATCCTATATTCAGGAACAGCGTCTCGGTACCGGCCACGCCGTTCTCGCTGCCCGCGAGGCGATTGCCGAAGGCTATGACGATATCCTTGTGACCTACGGTGATGTGCCGCTCCAGACGGCGGGTCCGCTGCTCGAGGCGCGCAAGGCGATTGCCGAAGGCAGCGACATCGTCGTCATCGGTTTTCACACGGATCGTCCGACCGGCTATGGACGCCTGCTCGTCAAGGACGGCGAACTGATTGCCATCCGCGAGGAAAAGGACGCGACCGATGCCGAGCGCACCGTCAAGTGGTGCAATAGCGGTCTGATGGCGATCAACGGCCGCAAGGCGCTCGACCTTCTGTCACGCATCGGCAACAGCAATGCCAAGGGCGAATATTATCTGACCGATCTTGTCGAGATCGCCCGCTCGCTCGGTGGCCGCGTCACTGCCGTCGATGCGCCTGAAGTCGAGATGGCCGGCTGCAACAACCGTGCTGAACTCGCTGCGATCGAACGTTTCTGGCAGGAGCGCCGCCGTCATGAACTGATGCTCTCGGGTGTTACGATGATCGCTCCGGAAACGGTCTTCCTCTCCTATGACACCGTGATTGGCCAGGATGCGCTGATCGAGCCGAATGTTGTCTTCGGTCCGGGCGCCGTCATCGATAGCGGCGCGGTCATTCATGCCTTCTCGCATATCGAGGGCGCCCATGTCAGCGAAGGCGCAACAGTCGGTCCGTTTGCGCGTCTGCGGCCGGGTGCCGATCTCTCGGTTGGCTCCAAGGTCGGCAATTTCTGCGAAGTCAAGAACGGCAAGATCGGCGAGGGCGCCAAGGTCAATCACCTGACCTATATCGGTGATGCCGTCATCGGCTCCGGCACCAATATCGGCGCCGGCACGATCACCTGCAATTATGACGGCGTGAACAAGTTCGAGACTGTTATCGGCAAGGATACCTTCATCGGCTCGAACTCGTCGCTGGTTGCCCCCGTCACGATCGGGGACAGCGCCTATATCGCTTCGGGCAGCGTCATCACAGCGGATGTGCCGACCGAGGCGCTCGCCTTCGGCCGTGCGCGGCAGGAAATCAAGCCTGAACGGGCCAAGCTGCTGCGCGAGCGGGCGCTTGCCATCAAGGCGGCGAAAAAGGCCAAGGCTTGAGCCTTCTTGCGTAACGGGCGGAAACCGAAAGTGACCGCCGTACCAATTGAGAAATAAGCGAGAATCGCTACGAGTGACCTCACTGGATAGGTCTGAGGGGAAGTTTGCATGTGCGGAATTGTGGGGATCGTCGGAAATGCGCCGGTTGCGGGCCGTCTCGTCGATGCGCTGAAGCGGCTGGAATATCGCGGTTATGATTCCGCCGGCGTCGCCACGATCTATGAGGGTGTGATGGATCGCCGCCGCGCCGAGGGCAAGCTCTTCAATCTCGAAAAGCGTCTCGACAGCGAGCCGTTGCCTGGAACGACCGGCATTGCCCATACCCGCTGGGCAACTCACGGCGTGCCCAATGAGACCAACGCCCATCCGCATTTCGTCGAAGGCGTCGCCGTCGTCCACAATGGCATCATCGAGAACTTCTCCGAGCTGCGCGACGAGCTGAGCCACGAGGGCGCGGCCTTTCAAAGCCAGACCGATACGGAAGTCGTCGCCCACCTGATGGCGAAATATCTGCGCGAGGGTCTTTCCCCGCGCGAAGCCATGCTGAAGATGCTGAACCGCGTCACCGGCGCCTATGCGCTGGCGGTCATGCTGAAGAACGACCCCGGCACGATCATGGCGGCCCGCTCCGGCCCGCCGCTCGCCATCGGTTACGGCAAGGGCGAAATGTTCCTGGGCTCGGATGCCATTGCGCTATCGCCATTCACCAACGAGATCAGCTATCTCGTCGATGGCGACTGGGCGATCATCACCCGCGAGGGCGCGACCGTACTCGATTTCTCCGGCAAGGTGGTCAAGCGTCCGCGGCAGATCTCCCAGGCGACCGCTTATGTGGTCGACAAGGGTAATCACCGCCACTTCATGGAAAAGGAAATCTACGAGCAGCCTGAGGTGATTTCCCACGCGCTCAGCCACTATGTGGATTTCGCCGCCAACACGATCAGCCCGAATGCATCCGCCATCGATTTCAAGGCCGCGACCGGCCTTGCAATCTCGGCCTGCGGCACGGCCTATCTCGCCGGCCTGATCGGCAAATACTGGTTCGAGCGTTATGCGCGGCTGCCGGTCGAAATCGATGTCGCCTCGGAGTTCCGTTACCGCGAAATGCCGCTGCAGCCCTCGCAGGCAGCCCTCTTCATCTCGCAGTCGGGTGAGACCGCCGATACGCTGGCATCACTCCGCTACTGCAAGGACAACGGTTTGAAGATCGGCGCCGTCGTTAACGTGCGGGAATCGACCATCGCCCGCGAATCCGACGCCGTTTTCCCGATCATGGCCGGGCCGGAAATCGGTGTCGCCTCCACCAAGGCCTTCACTTGCCAGCTTGCCGTGCTTGCCTCGCTGGCAATCGGCGCTGGCCGTGCGCGCGGCACGATCAACGCCGACGACGAGAAGGCGATGGTGCGCCATCTTGCGGAAATGCCACGCATCATGAGCCGCGTCCTCAATCTCATCCAGCCTCAGATGGAAGGCCTGTCCCGCGAACTCTCCAAGTGCAAGGACGTGCTCTATCTCGGCCGTGGCACCAGCTTCCCGCTTGCCATGGAAGGGGCGCTGAAGCTCAAGGAAATCTCCTATATCCATGCCGAAGGTTATGCCGCCGGCGAGCTGAAGCATGGACCGATCGCGCTGATCGACGAAAACATGCCCGTCATCGTCATCGCACCCTATGACCGTTTCTTCGAAAAGACCGTCTCCAACATGCAGGAAGTCGCAGCCCGCGGCGGCCGCATCATCTTCATCACCGATGAGAACGGTGCGGCTGCTTCGAAACTGCCGACGATGGCGACGATCACGCTTCCAAATGTCGATGAAATCATCTCGCCGATGATCTTCTCGCTGCCGATACAGCTGCTCGCCTACCACACGGCGGTCTTCATGGGCACGGACGTCGACCAGCCGCGCAACCTCGCAAAATCAGTAACTGTGGAGTAAGTCCCGGCGGGCTGAAATATATTGTATGATAAGCCGAATTCTGGCAGTTTTGTGCCTGCGGACACAGGGGGAAGGCCGGGTGAACCGGCCTGTCTAAAGACTGAAACGGAGTTCATCAGAAAAGATGACCGAGAAGGCTCCCCGTGTGCCGGTCGCAATGCGGCTGAGGAATAATTTTCTCGCCGGCCTTATCATCTGCGCACCGATCGCGATCACCATTTGGCTGACTTGGACCTTCATCCACTGGTCGGACAGCTGGGTGCGGCCCTATATCCCGGCGCGCTGGAATCCGGAAAGCTACATAAATTTCGCCATTCCCGGCTTCGGCCTGTTGACCGCGGTGATTATCATCACGATCGTTGGCTTCCTCGGCAAGAACCTCATCGGTCAGAGCATCGTCCGCTTCGGCGAATCTATCGTTCAGCGCATGCCGCTGGTGCGCACCATCTACAGGAGCGTGAAGCAGATCTTCGAAACGGTGCTGAAGGAACAGTCGAATTCCTTCAAGAAGGTCGGCCTGATCGAATATCCTGGCCCAGGCCTTTGGGCGCTCGTCTTCATCGCCACCGATGCCAAGGGTGAGATTGGCTCGAAGTTCAACGCCATGGGTGAGGATATGGTCGCGGTATTCCTGCCGCCGACACCGGTGCCGACGGCGGGCTTTCTCATCTTCGTGCCGCGCGAGAAGATCGTCATGCTCGACATGAACCCGGAGGATGCCGCCAAATTCCTGATATCAGGCGGCCTCGTCGCCCCGGAACATTTGCCGGTCGTGCGTCCCAAGCCGAAAGCGATATCCAAGGTCGATTAGAGCCTTTCCTGGTCAGAATGCTGCAATCTAACCGGCTCTAAGGAACCGGATCGCTTCATCTCGACGGAAGAGATAGAGCAGGGTGCGCACTGCCTCGCCGCGCTCGCTCGTCAGTTCCGGATCGCGCTCGATCAGATAGGCCGCGTCCTTGCGGGCGATCTCCAGAAGGTCGGCATGGGCCTCGAGACTGGCGATACGAAATCCCGGCGTACCTGACTGACGCGTTCCGAGAACTTCGCCTTCGCCGCGCAGTTTCAAATCTTCTTCGGCAATCCGGAAGCCGTCTTCCGTATCGCGCATGATGGACAGCCGCGCATGCCCGGTCTCACCGAGCGGTCCCTTGTAGAGCAGGATGCAGGTCGAAGCCTCGTCCCCGCGGCCGACCCGACCGCGAAGCTGATGCAGCTGCGCCAGCCCGAAGCGCTCGGCATGTTCGATCACCATGATCGTCGCATCAGGCACGTCGACGCCGACTTCGACCACGGTCGTCGCCACCAGCAGCCGCAATTCGCCGCTCTTGAAGGCGAGCATCACGGCATCCTTCTCCGGTCCGCTCATCCGCCCGTGGATGAGGCCGATGCCTGGGCCGAGCGCCGAGACGAGGGTCGCATGCCGCTCTTCCGCCGACATCAGATCCAGCTCTTCGGATTCCTCGACCAATGGGCAGATCCAGTAGGCCTTCTTGCCTTCCGCCAGCGCGCTCTTCAGGCGGCCGACGATCTCGCCGGTCCGCTCGGTCGGAACGGTGATCGTCTGGATCGGCTTTCGGCCCGCCGGTTTCTCCGTCAGCTTCGAGACGTCCATGTCGCCGAAGGCTGCCAGCACCAGCGTGCGCGGGATCGGCGTCGCCGTCATGACCAGCATATGCGGTGAGATGCCCTTTGCTGTCAGCCGCAGGCGCTGGTGTACGCCGAAACGATGCTGCTCGTCGACAACGGCCAGCATCAGGTTCTTGTAATTGACGCTGTCTTGGAAGAGGGCGTGCGTGCCGATGATGATCTGAGCTTCGCCCGACGCAATACGCCCGAGACTATCTTCCCGCTCGCGGCCCTTGGTGCGGCCCGTCAGCACTTCGACGCCGAGACCGGCGGCGGCTGCAAATTTCGAGACCGTCGCATGATGCTGGCGGGCGAGAATTTCCGTCGGCGCCATCAGCACGGCCTGTCCGCCGCTCTCGATGACGGCGGCCATCGACAGCAGCGCGACCAGCGTCTTGCCCGAGCCAACATCGCCCTGCAGCAGCCGCAGCATGCGTTCCTCACCGGCCATGTCTTTGAGAATGTCGGCAATGGCTTCGGTCTGGCTGCGTGTTGGCGAAAAAGGAAGGTGTTGCAATATCTTGCCGCTGATTTCTCCAGTGGCATATACGGGTTGTCCGGCCACTTTGCGCAGCCGCTGGCGCACCAGCGCCAAGGACAACTGGCCGGCCAGGAATTCATCATAGGCGAGCCGGCGGCGGGCAGGGGCTTGCGGATCGATATCGGACGTATCCCGCGGCTCGTGCAGCATATGGAAGCTGTCGCGGATCGACGGCAGACCTTGCTTCTGCGCCAGCGAAAGATCGATCCATTCCGGCAGTTCCGGCATGCGTGGCAGAGCCGCCTCGATGATCTTGCGCAGCGTCTTCGGCGAAAGCCCTGCCGTCAGCGGATAGATCGGCTCGACCAGAGGCAGGTTCTCACCCTCGCTCGCCCTGACGATATAATCAGGGTGGACCATCGAGGCGCGGCCGTTGAACCAGTCCACTTTGCCGCTGACGGTCACTTCCTCGTCGATCGGCAGTTGTTTTTCCAGCCAAGCCGCCTGTCCGCGGAAGAAAACGAGCGTCAGCTCGCCAGTCTCGTCGTGCAGGAAGACGCGGTAGGGAATATTGCTCTTGCCGCGTGGCGGCGCCTGATGCCGGTCGACACGGGCGGTGATCGTCACGATAGCACCCTGCGGCGCGCGGGCTATCCCCGGCTGGTTGCGCCGGTCGATCAGCGAATAGGGCGCATGGAACAGGAGGTCGATGACCCGGCAATCGTCAGGCGTCTCGCGTCCGAGCAGCTTGACGAAGAGCTCCGAGATCTTCGGGCCGACGCCTGGAAGGCCCGAAACGGTAGAAAACAGCGGATCGAGAATGGCGGGGCGCATGGGCGCCAAAATGCGATGAACAATAGGGCCTTGGCAAGGCTGACAAGCTGCTTTCGAGGGTCTATAGAGGCGCATCAACAAAGAAGGTGAATGCCATGACAGGTGTAACGCTCACGAGCGCCGGTCTTGACCCGCGCCGCCGCCGGATTCTTTTCCGTTGCTGGCACCGCGGTATCAGAGAGATGGATCTTGTCTTCGGCCAGTTCGCTGAAAACGAACTTCCCACCATGAGCGAAGCCGAGCTCGACGAGTTCGAGACGATCATGGCCGAGGAGGACAATGACCTCGTGCGCTGGATCATGGGAACCTGGCCGACGCCTGAGCATTTAAAGACACCCATGTTTGCCCGCATCGCCGCCTATAAGCCCGATTTTGACACGCCCCGGATGCCTGAATGATCCCCGGTCTTGACGCCAAGAAGCTTGCAGCCGCCGCAGAGCCGCTGACGATCGGCAACGTGCCTGCCGGCATGGAACCGCTGCTGCTTGCCGAGCTCGCCCGCAACGGCGAACCCGTTGCCTATGTGCTGTCGGACGGTCATCGCATGGCCGATCTGGAGCAGATGCTGGGCTTCGTCGCCCCCGATATCCCGGTCCTGACGCTGCCCGCCTGGGACTGCCTTCCCTATGACCGCGTCTCGCCGAGCGCCGATACTTCGGCACGCCGTCTCGCAGCGCTTTCAGGCCTGATCGCCCACCGCAAGAAGCCGCATGCGGCAATCGTGCTGGTGACGGCCAATGCCATGCTGCAGAAGGTGGCGCCGCAGGACATCATCGAAAGCCTGACCTTCTCGGCGCGACCCGGCAATCAGGTCCGCATGGAGGATATTGCCGGTCGGCTCGAGCGCAACGGCTTCGAGCGCGTGGCAACCGTGCGTGAGGTCGGCGAATATGCCGTGCGCGGCGGCATTCTGGATGTCTTTGTTCCCGGGTCGGAAGAGCCCGTCCGCCTCGATTTCTTCGGCGATACGCTGGAGAGCATCCGCAGCTTCGATCCGGCAAGCCAGCGCACGATCGGCCAAGTCCGCTCCCTTGATCTCAATCCGATGAGCGAGGTGACGCTGACGCCGGATACGATCAGCCGCTTCCGCAAGAACTACCTCTCCACCTTTGGCGCTGCCACCCGCGACGATGCGCTCTACCTCGCCGTTTCCGAAGGTCGCCGCTATCCCGGCATGGAGCACTGGCTGCCGCTGTTCTACGAGAAGCTGGAGACGGTGTTCGATTACCTCTCCGGCTTCCGCATCGTCACCGATCATACGGTTCGCGAGGCGGCCGAAGAGCGTTCCAAGCTCGTCTATGATTATTATGATGCACGCCTGAATTCCGGCCAGCCGGGCAAGGGCCAGATGGCGCAGGGCACGCCCTATAAGCCGGTTTCGCCCGGTCAGCTCTATCTCGACAGCAAGACCTTCGCGCGCACGCTCGATGCGATCAACGCTATCAGGGTGTCGCCTTTCAACGAGCATGAGGGCGAGGCACGCCGCGTCGTCAATCTCGATGCACGCCAGGGGCCGCGATGGGCGCGCTCCAATGCCGAAGGCGGTGGCGATGCCGAGCGCGTCAACGTCTTCGACGTCGTTGTCAAACATATTGCCGATAAGCGCGCCGGCGGCGCGAAGGTCGTCATCACCGCCTGGACCGAGGGTTCGCTCGAGCGCCTGCTGCAGGTCCTGAACGAACACGGCCTTGAACGGGTCAAGCCGATCACCGCGCTGAAGGATCTCGGCGGCCTGGCAAAGGGGGAGGCGGCAGCGGCTGTATTCAGCCTCGAGTCCGGTTTCGAGACCGGCGATCTCATCGTCATCGGCGAGCAGGATATTCTCGGCGACCGTATGGTGCGCCGCTCCCGCCGCCGCAAGCGCGCGGCCGATTTCATCTCCGAAGTCGCCGGCCTTGATGAAGGATCGATCGTCGTCCACGCCGAACACGGCATCGGCCGTTTCGTCGGCCTTCGCACCATTGAGGCGGCCGGTGCGCCGCATGCCTGCCTCGAGCTGCAATATGCAGATGATGCCAAGCTCTTCCTGCCGGTCGAAAACATCGATCTTCTGTCGCGGTTTGGCGGTGAGGGCACGGAAGTACAGCTCGACAAGCTCGGCGGTGGCGCATGGCAGATGCGCAAGGCCAAGCTCAAGAAGCGGCTGCTGGACATGGCTGATGCGCTGATCCGCATCGCCGCCGAGCGCCTGACGCGCCAAGCGCCTGTACTGACGACGCCGGAAGGACTCTACGACGAGTTCGCCGCCCGTTTCCCCTATGACGAAACGGAAGATCAGGAGAACGCCATCGAAGCCGTGCGCGGCGATCTCGGCGCCGGCCGTCCGATGGACCGCCTCGTCTGTGGCGACGTCGGCTTCGGCAAAACCGAGGTTGCGTTGCGTGCCGCCTTCGTCGCTGCCATGAACGGCGCGCAGGTCGCCGTCGTCGTGCCGACCACGCTGCTCTCCCGCCAGCATTTCAAGACTTTCTCCGAGCGCTTCCGTGGTCTGCCGATCCGCATCCAGCAGGCCTCGCGCCTCGTCGGCTCCAAGGAGCTGGCGCTCACGAAGAAGGAAGTGGCAGACGGCAAGACGGACATCGTTGTTGGCACCCATGCGCTGCTTGGCGCCGGCATCAACTTCGCCAATCTCGGCCTGTTGATCATCGATGAGGAGCAGCATTTTGGTGTCAAGCACAAGGAACGCCTAAAGGAACTGAAGAGCGACGTGCATGTGCTGACGCTCTCTGCAACGCCGATCCCGCGCACGCTGCAGCTTGCCATGACTGGGGTGCGCGAACTCTCGCTGATCACCACGCCGCCGGTGGACCGCATGGCGGTGCGCACCTTCATTTCGCCCTTCGACAGCCTTGTCATCCGCGAGACGCTGATGCGCGAGCATTATCGCGGCGGCCAGAGCTTCTATGTCTGCCCGCGCCTTGCCGATCTGGAAGATGTGCACGCCTTCCTGCAGTCAGACGTGCCGGAGCTGAAGGTTGCCGTCGCCCACGGCCAGATGCCGGCCGGCGAACTAGAGGACATCATGAATGCGTTCTACGAAGGCCGGTATGATGTGCTGCTCTCGACCACCATCGTCGAATCCGGCCTCGATGTGCCGACCGCCAATACGTTGATCGTCCACCGCGCCGATATGTTCGGCCTTGCCCAGCTCTACCAGTTGCGCGGCCGTGTCGGCCGCTCGAAGGTGCGCGCCTTCGCGCTCTTCACGCTGCCGGTCAACAAGGTGCTGACCGCGACCGCCGAGCGCCGCCTCAAGGTGCTGCAGTCGCTGGATACGCTCGGCGCCGGCTTCCAGCTTGCAAGCCATGACCTCGATATCCGTGGTGCCGGCAACCTGCTCGGCGAGGAGCAGTCCGGCCACATCAAGGAAGTCGGCTTCGAGCTGTATCAGCAGATGCTGGAAGAGGCGGTCGCCGAGGTGAAGGGTGTCGACGAGATCCAGGATACCGGCTGGTCGCCGCAGATATCCGTCGGTACGACCGTGATGATCCCGGAAGGTTACGTGCCCGACCTGCACCTGCGCATGGCGCTCTACCGCCGCCTCGGCGAACTCACCGATCTCAAGGAGATCGATGGCTTCGGTGCCGAGATGATCGACCGCTTCGGCCCGATGCCGGTGGAGGTCCAGCACCTGCTGAAGATCGTCTACATCAAGTCACTCTGCCGCACGGCCAATGTCGAGAAACTCGATGCCGGCCCCAAGGGTGTCGTCGTGCAGTTCCGCAACAAGGAATTCCCCAACCCGGCCAATCTCGTCGGTTATATCGGCAAGCAGGGCGCGATGGCGAAGATCCGCCCCGACCATAGCCTGTTCCTGACCCGCGACCTGCCGACCCCGGAAAAGCGTCTGCAGGGTGCAGCCGTCATCATGACGCAGCTTGCGGAGCTCGCGAAAAGCTAAGGGCAGCCCGGCGAAAACCGGACTGCCCCCGACTGCGTTTTCAGTTTACCGATGCCGACGCGCGTCAGTTCATCCCGGCGCGTGCTTCGGCCTTTGCTGCGGCAATTTCCCTGAGAGCGCCTGCCAGCACATCCGGTGTCTGTGCGCCGCTGACGGCATACTGCTGGTCGAAGATGAAGAACGGCACGCCGTTGACGCCCATGCGCTGCGCTGCGTCGATTTCCGAGAGAATGACGCTGCTGTCAGCGTCCGAAGTGAGCAGGGCGGTAATGACGGAACGCTGCAAACCTGCCTTCTCGGCAATATCGAGCAGCACTTCATGATCGCCGACATTGCGGCCTTCCTCGAAATTGGCCTTGAACAGTGCCGAGACGACTGCCTCCTGCTTCTGCCGGTCCTCGACACCAGCCCAGTGGATCAGGCGGTGTGCATCGAGCGTATTCGGTCCGATCTTGATGGCCTCGAAATTGAACTTGATGCCGACGTCACGGCCATAGCCGGTCAGCATCTTGTGCGCCTCAGCCACGCGTTCGGCGCCACCGAGTTTCTGCTCCAGCATTTTTTTCTGGTCGACGCCTTCGGGCGGATAATCCGGGTTGAGGCGGTAGGGGCGCCAGTTGATATCTACGCCGATTTCATCCTGCACCTCGGCGATCGCCAGCTCCAGCCGCGCCTTGCCGAGATAGCACCAGGGGCAGACGACATCGGAGACAACGTCGATGGTGATGCGTTCCATTGTGATTCCTTATTCTGCCATCCCTCAATGACGGTTGGCTCGATCGCATAGAAGATGTTTTCGACGATCTTTAGAGGAAGGTCGAGGCAAGAGAAAGGAAATAGAACGATGCGCCTGATGATGTGATTATTGCGCGCTCGTATCCCACCATGTCTGCAGCTGATAGCCATAGAGCGGCACCGCATCCGGGTGGCCGATGCGCTTGTTGCGCGCCACCCATTGCTGATCGATGTGGTAGAGGGGCAGCACATAGTGGTTGGAGAGCAGCAGCCGGTCATAGGAGCGGACGGAAGCCGTAAAATCCTCCGTCGAGCGCGAGCGCAGCAGATGATCGATCAGCGTATCGAGATTGGGATCGTTGGCCCCGGCGAAACTGTCCGTCCCTTCACGCGTGCGGGCAGCGGAGGACCAGCGGCCGAGCTGCTCGTTGCCGGGTGACAGCGATGAGGTGTAGGCCTTCATGATCATGTCATAGTCAAAACTGTTCGTGCGGCTCTGATACTGCGAATCGTCGACGGTGCGGATTGAGGCTGCGACGCCGATCGTCTGCAGTGATCGCTGGTAGGCGACAGCGAGCTTCTCCTGGTCGGCATTCTGGGTCATGATCTCGAAGGAGAGCTGCTTGCCGCTCTGATCGGCCATCTTGCCGCCCTGGATCGTGTAGCCCCCTTGTTTCAGGAGGTCGACAGCCTGCTTCAGCACGTTGCGGTCGCGTCCCGAGCCATCGGTCACCGGCAGCTTGTAGCTGCCGTCAAGGATGGCGGGGTCGATCTGGTCCTTGATCGTTCCGAGCAGCGTCAGCTCACGCGCATCCGCCGGCACTCCAAAGCTCGACAGATCAGAGTTCTGCCAGAAGCTTTGTGTGCGCTTATAAGCGCCGGAATAGAGGTTCTTGTTGGCCCATTCGAAATCGAAGACCAGTGACAGGCCCTCGCGCACCTTGATATCGCTAAAGATCGGCCGCCGCGTGTTGAAGACGAAGCCGAGCATACCGCTCGGCAGTTTTGGCTTGAACACATCCTTCACGACCGCGCCCGACGTTGCGGCCGGGAAATCATAGGCATTGGCCCAATGCCCCGGATTGCCTTCCAGATAGATATCGACGTCGCCTTTCTTGAAGGCCTCGAAAAGCGTCGTATCCTGCAGGAAATACTGCACCGTGAGCTGGTCGTAATTGTCCATGCCGACCTTGGCCGGAATGTCCTTGCCCCAGTAATTCGGGTCGCGCTCATAGGTGATGCTTTCGCCTGGCTTCAGGCTCTTGATCTTGTAGGGACCGGAACCGATGGGCGGCGTGAGCGAGCTGCGGTCGAAGCTGTCAGGGTCGATCGCATGTTTCGGCAGGATGGGAAACAGGCCGAAGATCATCGGTGTCTCGCGGTCGGCCTTCTCATTGAAGGTGAAGCGCACGCTGTGGTCGCCAACCTTCTCCATCTTTGAAACGAGATTGAGGCGGCTGGAGAAGGGCACACGCCCCTTGTCGCGCAGCAGCTCGAAGGAAAACATCACGTCTTCCGGCGTGACCGGCTGCCCGTCCGACCACCTGGCCTTCGGATTGAGGTTGAACTGGATGAAGGTGCGGTCTTCATCCCATTCCACCGTTTCCGCCAGCAGGCCGTAGAGCGTGAAGGGCTCGTCGCTCGAACGCTGCAGCATGGATTCATAGATGAGGTTACCGAATTGCGGATCCCACATGCCGCGCGCCGTCGTGCGCATGCTTTTCAGGATAAAGGGGTTTAAACTATCGAAAGTGCCGACCACGCCATAGGTGATTTTCCCGCCCTTCTTCACGTCGGGATTGACGTAAGGGAAGTGTTTGTAATCGGCAGGCAGCGCCGCCGTACCATGCATGGCGATACCGTGCACGGGTTCCGCGGAGGCGGCACCGCCGATAAGCATGAAAGCGGCGAGGAGGACGATCCGAAGCATTCTGAAATTCCTTGATGCGTGGCGACGGGCACGATTCGCCGGAAGGGTAGCATGGGAGCGCTCAATTCCAACCGCGGTCGCCGCTTTCTTTACCTATGTGCCAAAATGCCCGCGAAATTGCCAAAGAAATGCTGGATATCTTCAACGCTGCGATGTAACACGTGACCCGAAGTTTTGGGGTCATGCATTTGCCTTATTTTTTTAAGAGGTGGAGTGCCGAACGACCCGGTGGTAGGGGCGGCCGAACGTAGCCCCGAAACGGATATCAGGAGACGGAATTCGTTATGATGTTCAAGTCTGAAAAGAAAATGCGGGCAGCACTGTCCGTTATGGCAGTGATCTTCGGCGCTTCGGCTCCGGTCTCGTCCTTCGCACAGGATGCGGCCGCCCAGGCTCCAGCAGCGTCGGCTGACGCTCCCGCACAGGCCGTCGGCGCCCCGCGCCTCGGCTGGTACAAGACCTGCAGCAAGCAGGAAGACAACGACATCTGCGTTGTTCAGAACCTCGTTCTCGCCAATGGCGGCCAGCTCGTGACGGCCGTTGGCCTGATCTCGGTTTCCGGCAAGATCAACCGCAAGATCCTTCAGGTCTCGGTTCCGGCCGCACGCCTGATCCCGCCGGGCATTGCGATGCAGATCGACGGCGGCAAGGGCCAGAAGCTCGACTACGCCGTCTGCCTGCCGGACAAGTGCACGGCTGAAATTCCGCTGACGGATGCCATGATCGCAAGCCTCAAGAAGGGCAGCGACGTGGTCTTCACCTCGATAAACTTCCGCCGTGCTCCGAACCCGATCAAGGTTTCGCTGGAAGGCTTTACCGGCGCTTATGATGGCGAGCCGGTTTCCGAATCGAAGCTTGCCGAAAGCCAGCGCAGCCTGCAGGACAGCATGCAGAAGAAGGCTGAAGAGGCCCGCAAGAAGCTGGAAGATGCCCAGAAGGCAGCAAAGGCCCAGTAATCAGAGCCTTCAGGAATTCCTTGAAAAACCCGGTTTCGAGCCGGGTTTTTTATTGCCAAAAAGAAAGGCCCCGACATGCGGGGCCTTGATGGATGGATATTGATGTCCGACTTAGTGGGCGAAGCTCATCTTGGGTTTGAACTGGCCCGTCGGGCCGCGGTCGAAGATCTGCTCGACCTGCGGATTGCGAAGCGGCGTGTCGCTCTCGTCGCTCACCAAGTTCTGCTCGGAAACGTAGGCGACATATTCGCTATCGTCGTTCTCTGCAAGCAGATGGTAGAACGGCTGGTCTTTGCTCGGGCGGACTTCCGCGGGAATGGAATTCCACCATTCTTCCGTATTCGCGAACTCCGGATCAACGTCGAAGATGACGCCGCGAAACGGAAAAACCTTGTGCCGAACCACTTCGCCTATACTAAACTTTGCAACTCTTTCTTTCATGGTACGACTTCCTTTCTCACCTGATTTGGTGATCGGTCCCCCGCAAATCAAGATTTTTGCGGGATTTCGTCACATGACTGTCATCTCTGCCCATCGGCCTTCATGGCCTCCGGATCGAAGAAAGCCCCGGCGAACCGGGGCTTTCATGTCTCATCTTATGCCGAGTAGTACATGTCGTATTCGACCGGATGCGGCGTCATTTCGAAACGCATCACCTCGGCCATCTTCAGCTCGATGAAGGCATCGATCTGGTCGTCGTCGAAGACGCCGCCGGCGGTCAGGAACTTGCGATCCTTGTCGAGGCTTTCGAGCGCTTCGCGCAGTGAGCCGCAGACGGTCGGGATCTTCTTGAGTTCCTTCGGCGGCAGGTCGTAGAGATCCTTGTCCATGGCCTTGCCGGGATGGATCTTGTTCTTGATGCCATCGAGACCGGCCATCAGCATGGCGGCGAAGGCGAGGTAGGGGTTGGCGGTAGGATCCGGGAAGCGAACTTCGACGCGCTTGGCCTTCGGGTTGGAGCCGAACGGAATGCGGCAGGAGGCCGAGCGGTTGCGGGCCGAATAGGCGAGCAGTACCGGAGCCTCATAACCTGGGACGAGACGCTTGTAGGAGTTCGTCGACGGATTGGTGAAGGCGTTGATCGCCTTGGCATGCTTGATGATGCCGCCGATATAGTAGAGGCAGGTTTCGGAAAGGCCTGCATATTCGTCACCGGCAAAGGTCGGCTTTCCGCCCTTCCAGATCGACTGGTGCACGTGCATGCCCGAGCCGTTATCGCCGAAGATCGGCTTCGGCATGAAGGTTGCCGTCTTGCCATAGGCATTGGCGACCTGATGAACGACGTACTTGTAGATCTGCATCTTGTCGGCGTTGCGAACGAGCGTGTCGAACTTGATGCCGAGTTCGTGCTGGGCGGCAGCCACTTCGTGGTGGTGCTTCTCGACGACGACGCCCATTTCGGAGAGAACCGTCAGCATTTCCGAACGCATGTCCTGGGCGCTGTCGACGGGCGGAACCGGGAAGTAGCCGCCCTTGACGCGCGGACGGTGGCCGAGATTGCCGGTTTCGTAATCGGTGTCGTCGTTCGACGGCAGTTCGGTGGAGTCGAGCTTGAAGCCGGTGTTGTACGGATCGGCCTTGTACTTGACGTCGTCGAAGACGAAGAATTCGGCTTCCGGGCCGACGAAGATCGTGTCACCGATGCCGGATGCCTTCAGATAGGCTTCGGCCTTTTTGGCGGTGCCGCGTGGATCGCGGTTATAGGCTTCGCCGGAAACCGGGTCGAGGATGTCGCAGACGATTACCATGGTCGATTGGGCGAAGAACGGGTCCATATGCACCGTGTCCGTGTCGGGCATCAGCACCATGTCGGACTCGTTGATGGCCTTCCAGCCGCCGATCGAGGAACCGTCGAACATGACGCCGTCGGCGAACATGTCTTCATCGACGCAGGCTATGTCCATCGTAACGTGCTGCAGCTTGCCCTTGGGATCGGTGAAGCGCAGGTCGACGAACTTTACATCGTTGTCCTTGATCTGCTTCAGGATTTCGCTTGCACTCGCCATAAGATGCTTCCTCTGTTTTGTGATGATGTTACGTTATGTGCGATGAGGATGGTCAAGCTTCGCCGAAGGCAAAGCCGGTCAGATGGCATCGATACCGGTTTCACCGGTGCGGATGCGGATGACCTCTTCGACGTTGGAAACGAAAATCTTTCCGTCGCCGATGCGCCCCGTCTGCGCGGCCTTGCGGATCGCGTCGATGACGGCCTCCGCGTTTTCATCTGCGAGCACGACCTCAACCTTCACCTTCGGCAGGAAATCGACGACATATTCTGCGCCGCGGTAGAGTTCGGTATGGCCCTTCTGGCGACCGAAGCCCTTCGCTTCCGTGACAGTGATACCCTGCAGACCGACTTCCTGAAGGGCTTCCTTCACCTCGTCCAGCTTGAAAGGCTTAATGATCGCTTCGATCTTTTTCATGAGAAAATGTCTCTCCGCTTCTCCCGTTACAGCAGGAACCTTCCCGCTCGCGGGATATGATGCAGATATCGTGCCAGTTTGAAATCCATCTCACGCAAAAAATCGCGGAATTTTGTGCGCGCGACCTTGTTTGCCCGCGTTTCCGTGTCGTTTTGATGAAGAACGAGGTGAGCAATAGTGCATTTTGATCAAAAATGACGCGAAAATTGAAAAAATCGCTCGACTCATAATTTCTTGTGGTTCGTTACAGAGGGGGCAAAAAATAGGCAATTGCACAATATTTGCTCTTTGGTTTTGGCAATCAGGCGGTTGTTTTTTAGGCGCTTTTTGAATTGAATAGGGGGCATGAGCAAACGTCTCGCCGATCTTCTTCTGACACCTGTCGAAATGGCTGCGGCCGATAAGGCTGCAGCCGAATCCGGAATCGATTCCTATGGCCTGATGGAAAAGGCAGGTGCCGCGGTCGCCGCTGCAGCATTGCGTCTTTATCCCGGCGCACAACGTTTCGCGGTGTTCTGCGGTCCCGGCAACAATGGTGGTGACGGTTATGTCGCCGCCCGGCTCCTTCGGGAGAGTGGTGGACGGGTGGAGATCTTCCATCTTGGCAACCCGGAAAAGCTGAAGGGCGATGCGGGCCGCGCTAGGGCGGCCTGTGCGCTGAAGGGGCAGGATATCGCGTACTATGGCCAGCAGCAGGGTGATGTCATCATCGACGGCCTCTTCGGAGCCGGCCTTGCACGCGATGTGCCACCCGAGGTCGCCGATCTGATCCACAAGGTCGGCAAGGCAGGAATTCCCGTCATCGCCATCGACCTGCCATCTGGCCTGGACGGGCGTACCGGCGCCGTGCTCGGTGGCGCCTTCCGAGCGGCGCACACCGTGACCTTTATGACCCGCAAGCCCGGCCATCTGCTGATGCCGGGCAGGGAGCTTTGCGGTACGCTCGAGGTCTTCGACATCGGCATCCCCGGACGCATCATCAGGGCACAGACGGATGGCCGTGTGGACGAGAATACACCTGCCGCATGGCGCGCTGTCATTCCGATCGAGCAGCTGGAGACCCACAAATATAAGCGTGGTCACCTTGTCGTATTTTCGGGTGAGGCGAGCAAGACGGGCGCCGCCCGGATGTCGGCCATGGCGGGGTTGAAGGCCGGGGCAGGGCTCGTTACCATCGCCGCGCCGACCGAAGCACTTTCCGCCAATAGCGCGCACCTGACAGCAGTCATGCTGCACGCCATTGATGATGCAGCAGCATTGGCAGGATGGCTGAAGGACACACGCCTTCAAACCTTCGTTCTCGGCCCCGGTTTCGGCATCGGAAAGAAGGCCCGCAAATTCGTATCCCTACTGCGCGACCGTCATCTCGTTCTCGACGCCGATGGCATCAGCTCCTTCAAGGACGATCCGCAGGCGCTTTTCGAGCTGTTCAAGGGAGTGCCGCGCCTCGTTCTCACGCCGCACGACGGCGAGTTTGCCCGCCTCTTTCCCGATATTGCCGCCGACAAGAAGGCGGGCAAGGTCGACAAGGCGCTCGCCGCTGCCAGCCGCGCCAATGCTGCTATCATCTATAAGGGGGCGGATACCGTTATCGCCTCACCAGACGGCCGGGCGCTGATCAACACCAACGCACCGGTCTGGCTTGCCACCGCCGGCTCAGGCGATGTGCTGGCAGGCATTATCGGCGGTCTGCTCGCCCAGGGCCTGCCGGCCTTCGAGGCGGCCGCCGCTGCTGTCTGGCTGCATGGAGGGGCAGGCCATCGCGCCGGCAAGGGGTTGACGGCCGAAGATCTCGCCGCGCACGTGCTGCCTTATTGAGCGATTACTTGTCGACCCGCTTCTGTAAGGCGATCGCCCCGTGCGGCGCATTGACCTTGCCCTCGTGGATCATGAAGGCAAAGACGTCGCGCGGCTCGACCTTGACCTTCCTGTCCTTGTCGATCAGCGGTAAGTCGTCAGGCACTTTGCCCTCGGCCCAGATCTGTAGCCGCTTGGTCCAATCCTTCAGCTCCGGTTCCGGATAGCAGGTCGGGATATCGTCGGACCCTTTCTGCAGCCGCGTATAGACGAAATCCGCTGTCACATCGGCAATCATCGGATAGTCGAAATGCTCGGCGCAGACGGGTGCCACGCCATATTTCTCCAGCAGCGACACGAATTCCGGCACCTTGAAGGAATCGTGCCGGACTTCCACGACATGGCGCAGCTTCAGCCCATCCTGTTTTTCCGGCAGCAGCTTCAGAAAGGCTTCAAAATCATCGGGTTCGAATTTCTTTGTTGGCGCGAATTGCCAGAGCAGTGGGCCGAGGTGATCACCAAGTTCGCTGATGCCCGACGAGAGGAACCTCTCCATCGATTCCCAGGCCTCGGCTAGCACACGGCGGTTCGTGGTGTAACGCGTCGCTTTCAGCGAAAAAACGAAGCCATCGGGCACATCGGCGGCCCACTTCGCGAAGACTGCCGGCTTCTGCGTGCTGTAATAGGTGCCGTTGACCTCGATGACCTTCAGCTGGCGGCTGGCATAGTTCAGCTCGTCCTTCTGCTTGAGATCGGTGGGAAAGAAATGGCCGCGCCACGGCTCGAACGTCCAGCCGCCGATGCCTACGCGGATCGTGCCCGATTTGCTCATCTGCTCCTCCTCGCTTGCGATCTCTCAGATCGCACCAACCTTTTTCGTCATGTCGACGATGGTCCATCCTGGCCGATAGGGATTGGGCCGGCGACCCGTTTCCTGAAAACCGAAGGCGGAATAAAGCGCGATGTTCCGCTCCATCCGTGCATTGGTATAGAGCCGCATCTCGAGTGTTTCCCACTCCTGCGCCTTGTCCTCCAGCCAGCGCAACATGGCCACACCATGTCCCGCCCCCTGGAAGTCCGGCGATACCGCGATACTGAAAAGCATCACATGGTCGGCATGGCGCTCGACGACCGAGAGCCCCGCCACAGCACCGTCAGCCTCCCGCAGCCAGACCTCGCCGCGCTCAATCCGCGGCTTGTAATCTTCCGTCACCGGAATCGGCGGATAGCCGAAAAGATCGGTATAGGGCTGGTAGGCGGCCGTCGTCAGCGCCACCACGGCGGGCAGGTCCGCAATCGTGGCGAGCCGCATGGTCATTCCGCCGCTGCGACCGCCTTCTTGACCGGCCGCCGCTCCAGCAGCTCCTTGAGGAACTGGCCGGTATAGGAGCGCTTCTCCTTGACGATCGTCTCTGGCGTGCCGACAGCCACGATCTCGCCGCCGCCGTCACCACCTTCGGGCCCGAAATCGAGGATCCAGTCGGCAGTTTTGATGACTTCGAGATTGTGCTCGATGACAACGACAGAATTGCCCTGATTGACCAGTTCGTGCAGCATTTCCAGAAGCTTGGCGACATCATGGAAATGCAGGCCGGTGGTAGGCTCGTCGAGGATATAGAGCGTGCGGCCCGTCGAGCGTTTCGACAATTCCTTGGCGAGCTTGACGCGCTGCGCCTCGCCGCCCGACAGCGTATTGGCCTGCTGACCGACCTTGATGTAACCGAGGCCGACATCGAAAAGCGACTGCAGCTTGTCGCGCACGGCCGGGACGGCCGTGAAGAACTCGACACCTTCCTCCACGGTCATATCGAGCACGTCGGAAATCGACTTGCCCTTGAAGGTGACATCGAGCGTTTCGCGGTTGTAACGCTTGCCGTGGCAGACGTCGCAGGTGACGTATACGTCAGGCAGGAAGTGCATCTCGATTTTGATGACGCCGTCGCCCTGGCAAGCCTCGCAGCGGCCGCCCTTGACGTTGAACGAGAAACGGCCAGGCTGGTAACCGCGCGCCTTCGCCTCCGGCAGGCCGGCAAACCAGTCACGGATCGGTGTGAAGGCGCCGGTATAGGTCGCGGGGTTCGAACGCGGCGTGCGGCCGATCGGCGACTGGTCGATGTCGATCACCTTGTCGATATGCTCGAAACCATCGATGCGGTCGTGATCGGCAGGGATTTCACGAGCGCCCATGACACGCCGTGCCGCCGACTTGTAGAGCGTTTCGATCAGGAAGGTGGATTTGCCGCCACCGGACACACCCGTTACAGCGGTAAAGACGCCGAGCGGGATTGCCGCCGTGACATTCTTCAGATTGTTGCCGCGTGCGCCAACGACCTTGATCTCCTTGCCCTTCTTCGGCTTGCGCCGCTCGTCAGGCAGGGCCACGCCGAGCTCGCCCGACAGGTATTTGCCGGTAAGCGATTTCGGATTGGCCATGATCTCCTGCGGCGTGCCATGCGCCACCACCTGGCCGCCATGCACACCGGCGGCGGGGCCGATATCAACCACATCGTCAGCCGTCAGGATCGCATCTTCGTCATGTTCGACGACGATGACCGTATTGCCGATGTCGCGAAGGTGCTTCAGCGTATCGAGAAGACGGGCATTGTCGCGCTGATGCAGACCGATCGACGGTTCGTCGAGCACATAGAGAACGCCGGTCAGGCCCGATCCGATCTGCGAGGCAAGGCGGATACGCTGGCTCTCGCCGCCGGACAGCGTGCCGGAATTGCGCGACAGGCTCAGATATTCGAGGCCCACATCATTGAGGAACCGCAGGCGGTCGCGGATTTCCTTGAGAATGCGCACGGCAATTTCGTTCTGCTTGGCGTTGAATGTCGCCGGCAGCGTCTCGAACCAGTCGCGGGCGATGCGGATCGACATCTGCGTGACTTCGCCGATATGCAGCTTGTTGATCTTGACCGCCAATGCTTCCGGCTTCAGGCGAAAACCGTTGCAGGCCGGGCAGGGGGCTGCCGACATGAAGCGTTCGATATCTTCGCGCGCCCAGGCGGAATCCGTTTCCTTCCAGCGTCGCTCGAGATTGGGCACGATGCCTTCGAAATTCTTCGAGGTCGTGTAGGAGCGCGCGCCATCCGCATAGTGGAACTCAATCCTCTCCTCGGTGCCGTTCAGGATGACATCCTTGGCTTTTTCGGGAAGGTCGTTCCAGCGGCTGCCGAGCTTGAAGCCGAAATGTTTGCCGAGCGCTTCCAGCGTCTGATTGTAATAAGGAGAAGTCGACTTGGCCCAGGGCGCGATAGCACCGTCGCGCAGCGTACGCTCCGGCTCGGGCACGATCAGGTCAGGGTCGATCTTCTGCTGCGAACCGAGACCGTCGCAAGTCGGGCATGCGCCGAAGGGATTGTTGAACGAGAAGAGCCGTGGTTCGATTTCCGGAATGGTGAAACCGGAGACCGGGCAGGCGAACTTCTCCGAAAACAGCACGCGCTCATGCGTTTCATTGAGCGACTTGTTGGCCGAGCCGCCGGCCGAGGTTTCCTCGGGCGGCAGCGGCTTGTCGGCGAATTCGGCAACGGCGAGGCCATCGGCGAGCTTCAGCGCCGTTTCGAAACTGTCGGCCAGGCGCGAGGCCATGTCGGGCCGCACGACGATACGGTCGATGACCACGTCGATATCGTGCTTGTATTTCTTGTCGAGAACAGGTGCATCGGCGATTTCGTAGAACTGACCGTCCACCTTGACGCGCTGGAAGCCCTTTTTCATGAGCTCCGCCAGTTCCTTCTTATACTCGCCCTTGCGGCCGCGGATCATCGGCGCCAAGATGTAAAGACGCGTGCCTTCCTCGAAGGCCAGCACACGGTCAACCATCTGGCTCACCGTCTGGCTTTCGATCGGCAGGCCCGTGGCCGGCGAATAGGGAACCCCGACGCGTGCAAACAGCAGGCGCATATAGTCGTAGATTTCGGTGACCGTGCCGACCGTCGAGCGCGGGTTGCGCGAGGTCGTCTTCTGCTCGATCGAGATTGCCGGCGACAGCCCGTCGATCTGGTCGACATCGGGTTTCTGCATCATTTCCAGGAACTGGCGCGCATAGGCCGAAAGGCTTTCGACATAGCGGCGCTGGCCTTCGGCATAGATCGTATCGAAGGCGAGCGAGGATTTGCCGGAGCCGGAAAGGCCGGTCATAACGATCAGCTTGTTCCGCGGCAGATCGAGGTCGATGCCCTTCAGATTATGCTCGCGCGCGCCACGGATGGAGATCGTCTTCAGTTCGCTCATCGTCTCTGCTTCAGATGGTTTGGGGATAACAGCCCTTATTTAGTGATGCCAGCGGGCGAGTCGAGGCTGAATGTCCGGAACAACAAAGGTTTTCGATTCTGTTGACAGGATCATAGCGAATAATTAGAACAAATAAAGAACAAAATTCCTTGTGGATTAAGAGGCCCTGGATGCGCATCGCTTGTCCTCTATGGTTTAAGGTGCGCCGATGATTTTTGAACGTCGCCGGTCAGGGCGGCAGTAAGGTGAATGATATGGCTGGCAGTGTGAACAAGGTAATTCTTATCGGAAACGTGGGTGCCGACCCCGAAATCCGGCGCACGCAGGATGGCCGGCCGATCGCCAATCTTCGCATCGCGACTTCGGAAACATGGCGCGACCGCAATTCCGGCGAGCGCCGCGAGAAGACCGAATGGCACACGGTGGTGGTCTTCAACGAAGGCCTCTGCAAGGTCGTCGAGCAATATGTGAAGAAGGGCGCCAAGCTCTATATCGAGGGCGCGCTGCAGACCCGCAAGTGGCAGGACCAGACCGGCAACGATCGCTACTCGACGGAAATCGTGCTGCAGGGCTTCAACTCGACGCTGACGATGCTCGATGGACGTGGTGAAGGCGGCGGCGCAAGTTCCGGCTTCGGCGGCGGTCGCGGCGGCGATGATTTCGGTGGCGGCGGTTATGGCGATGATTACGGCGCACCCGCTCCATCGTCCGGCGGTGGTCGCAGCGGTGGTGGCCGTAGCGGCGGAAGCAGCGGCGGCGGTAACGCTGGTGGCGGCAACTTCTCGCGCGATCTCGACGACGATATCCCGTTTTGATCGATGCTATCCGAAAGTTCTGATGACGGCGCCCTTGGGCGCCGTTTTCATGTCGGCGTGGCGCTGATCAGATTGAGAGCAGATTTCGCACCGTCGACAACGAACTGCGCGGCGAGTGCGGCCAGGATCACGCCAAGAAGACGGGTGAGGATCGCCCGGCCGGTCACGCCGAGGAAGCGGTCGAGCCGGTCGGCAAGGAACAGCACCACTAGGGTGATCAGCAGGCAGCCGGCAATGACGCCGATCAGCTGCGCCCGCTCGACGGTAGAGGGCAGGGTGCCTCCGAGCAGGATCGTCGCGGAAATGGCGCCCGGCCCGGCAATCAGCGGCAGTGCCAGCGGGAAGACGGCAATATTCTCGATATGATCCTTGGTGATCGCCACTTCCGTGGTCTTTTCCTTGCGGTCCTGGCGCTTCTCGAAAACCATTTCGAAGGCGATCCAGAAAAGCAGCAGTCCGCCGGCCAGCCGGAAGGCGCCGATGGAAATGCCGAGCACCCCGAGCACGCTGGAGCCGAACAGCGCGAAGACGGCAAGGATGATGAAGGCGATGGTAGCGCCGCGCAGCGCCACCTGCTTACGCTCCGGCCTGCTCATGCCGACGGTGAGGCCGAGGAAGAGCGGAGCAAGCCCCGGCGGATCGATGGTAACGAGCAGCGTCGTGAACGCGTTGATCAGTTGGTCTGCGCTTGCCATCGCTTCTTCAAAACCCCATATAGATGCTTGTTTTTGATGATTGTGATGTGCGGCTTCCGATTTGGCAAATGCATGATCGCTGATTGTCTCCTACCCATGGGCAAATGGCGCGATTTGCCCTCTTTCGACCGCAAAAGTCTGTTCAAAACCCCTGGCTAAATTGGCGCGGGAACAGGCTTTCCGCTATAAATCTTCAAGTGATTCTAGAAGAGAACGTGAACCGTTTTGACTGAGCAAACACCCCCCGGCGGCGGGAAGCTCCCGCCAGGTATCGAGCCCATCTCCATTATGGAGGAAATGCAGAGGTCGTATCTCGATTACGCGATGAGCGTGATCGTGTCCCGCGCACTGCCTGACGTGCGCGATGGCCTCAAGCCCGTGCACCGGCGCATTCTCTACGGCATGTCCGAACTCGGCATCGACTGGAACAAGAAATACGTCAAATGCGCCCGTGTCACCGGGGACGTGATGGGTAAATACCATCCGCACGGCAACGCCGCGATCTATGACGCGCTGGCCCGCATGGCGCAGCATTGGTCACTGCGCCTGCCCCTGATCGACGGTCAGGGCAATTTCGGCTCTGTCGACGGTGACCCGCCGGCGGCCGAACGTTACACCGAATGCCGCCTGCAGAAGGCCGCCCATTCGCTGCTCGACGATCTCGACAAGGAGACGGTCGACTTCCGTGACAACTATGACGGCACTCTGTCAGAGCCGGTCGTGGTTCCCGCCAAGTTCCCGAACTTGCTGGTCAATGGTGCGGGCGGCATTGCCGTCGGCATGGCGACCAATATTCCGCCGCACAACCTGTCTGAGGTCATCGACGGCTGCATCGCGCTGATCAACGATCCGGCGATCGAGCTGCCTGATTTGATGCAGATCATCCCGGGTCCGGATTTCCCGACCGGCGCCAAGATCCTCGGCCGCGCCGGCATCCGTTCGGCTTATGAAACCGGCCGTGGTTCGGTCATCATGCGCGGCGTTGCCGCCATCGAGCCGATGCGCGGCGATCGCGAACAGATCATCATTACTGAAATTCCCTATCAGGTGAACAAGGCGACGATGATCGAGAAGATGGCCGAACTGGTGCGCGAAAAGCGCATCGAAGGCATTTCCGATCTGCGCGACGAATCCGACCGTCAGGGCTACCGCGTCGTCGTCGAGCTGAAGCGCGACGCCAATGCCGACGTCATCCTCAACCAGCTCTACCGCTACACGCCACTGCAGACCTCCTTCGGCTGCAACATGGTGGCGCTGAACGGCGGCAAGCCGGAACAGCTGACGCTGCTCGACATGCTCCGCGCTTTCGTCTCCTTCCGTGAGGAAGTCGTTAGCCGGAGAACGAAGTTTCTGCTTCGTAAGGCGCGCGAACGCGCGCATGTCTTGGTGGGTCTCGCAATCGCCGTCGCCAATATCGACGAAGTCATCCGCGTTATCCGCCAGGCGCCGGACCCGCAGTCCGCCCGCGAAGAACTGATGACCCGCCGTTGGCCGGCGGAAGACGTCGAAAGCCTGATCCGCCTCATCGACGACCCGCGTCACCGCATCAATGACGACCTGACCTACAACCTCTCGGAAGAGCAGGCCCGTGCGATCCTTGAGCTCCGCCTTGCACGTCTGACGGCCCTCGGCCGCGACGAAATCGGCGATGAACTCAATAAGATAGGCGAGGAAATCAAGGACTACCTCGATATCCTGTCGTCGCGCGTGCGCATCCAGACAATAGTCAAGGACGAGCTGACCTCTGTCCGTGACGAGTTCGGCACACCGCGTCGCACAGAGATCATCGATGGCGGCCTCGAGATGGACGATGAGGACCTCATCGCCCGCGAAGACATGGTCGTGACCGTCTCGCATCTCGGCTACATCAAGCGCGTGCCGCTCGCGACCTATCGTGCGCAGCGCCGCGGCGGCAAGGGCCGCTCGGGCATGACCACTCGCGACGAAGATTTCGTTAGCCGGCTATTTGTGGTTAACACTCATACCCCGGTTCTGTTCTTCTCCTCGCGCGGCATCGTCTACAAGGAAAAGGTCTGGCGCCTACCGATCGGCACCCCGACTTCGCGCGGCAAGGCGTTGATCAACATGCTGCCGCTGGAATCCGGTGAACGCATCACCACCATCCTGCCTTTGCCTGAGGACGAGGATAGCTGGGATAACCTCGACGTCATGTTCTCGACGACGCGCGGCACTGTCCGCCGCAACAAGCTGTCGGATTTCGTCCAGGTGAATCGCAATGGTAAGATCGCCATGAAGCTGGACGAGGAGGGCGATGAAATCCTCTCGGTCGAGACCTGTACCGATCAGGACGACGTTCTGCTGACCACGGCGCTCGGCCAATGCATCCGCTTCTCCGTCGATGACGTCCGTGTCTTTGCCGGCCGCAACTCCATCGGCGTGCGCGGCATCAATCTCGGCGACGGCGACAGCATCATCTCGATGACGATCGTTGGCCATGTCGATGCGGAGCCATGGGAACGTGCTGCCTATCTCAAGCGCTCGGCTACAGAGCGTCGTGCAATAGGCGTGGACGAAGAGGATATCGCTCTGGTAGGTGAAGAAGTCACCGAAGAGGGACAGCTCTCTGACGAGCGTTACGAAGAGCTGAAGGCGCGCGAACAGTTCGTGCTGACGGTCTCGGAAAAGGGCTTCGGCAAGCGCTCGTCCTCTTACGATTTCCGCATCTCCGGCCGTGGTGGCAAGGGTATCCGCGCCACCGACACGTCGAAAACAGGCGAAATCGGCAAGCTGGTCGCGGCCTTCCCGATCGACGACGGCGATCAGATCATGCTCGTCTCGGATGGCGGTCAGTTGATCCGCGTCCCGGTCGGCGGCATCCGCATCGCCAGCCGCGCTACGAAGGGCGTGACAATCTTCTCCACCGCCAAGGATGAGAAGGTTGTCTCGGTCGAGCGCATCAGCGAGCCGGAAGAAGAAGAGACGACGGAAAACGGTGACGAAGCCGTGGTTTCCGAAGGCGAAGCTCCTGCAGCGGGCGAAGCTGACGAAACCCCGTCGGCTGAATAATTCACCACTTTCTCATTGCAGACCGGGCGGCCCCTGCCGCCCGGTTTTTTATTGCGCTATGAAGGACTTGCCGATTCATCCGGAGGGGGAATGTTGTGGGCAGGTGGACAAGGCGAGGAGTGCTGGCCGGTATTTCGGCCGCAGCCGGTGTGGCGGCGGGGCGTTTTCTGCTTCAGCCGCAAAGTGATCCCGGACCAGCCTTTCCAGCGGAACTTCCCATTGAAGATGGCGCGACCATTCTCAATGACGCCGGAGAACTGACACCGACCCGGGTCGCGGCACATCTGACCGTCAAGGAGCCGCCGCAGGAGGCCATGATCGGCCGGTTGCGCACGGCGCTCGCTGAAGCCGTCAGGGCAAACAGGCCCTTCATCGCCAGCGCGGCGCGCCATTCGATGGGCGGCCAGAGCCTTGTCGAGAATGGCACGGCACTGACGCTTGATCAGGATTGGCTGGAGGCAGATACAGCCGCCAAGACCTACCGCGTCGCGGCCGGCGCGCGTTGGTCGACGATCATTTCCAAGCTCGATAGCATCGGCTTTTCGCCCGCCGTCATGCAGTCCAACAACGACTTCGGCGTTGCCAGCACCTTTTCGGTCAATGCCCATGGCTGGCCGGTTCCATTCAGTGCTTGCGGCAGCACTGTCCGCTCCATCAGGTTGATGACGGTGGACGGCAATCTGATGACCTGCTCACGCACGGAGAATGCGGAGCTCTTCAACCATGCCATGGGTGGATACGGCCTTTTCGGTGTCATCACCGAGCTTGAACTCGACATGGTGCCGAATATGCTCCTGCAGCCGACCTTCGAGCACCTGGCGGGCAAGGATCTCGGCCGCCGCTTTGCCGAGGTTCTGGCGGGCGACAGCGCGATCAACATGGCCTATGGCCGCATGGATGTTTCGCTCGACCGTTTCTTTGAAGATGCGCTGTTGATTACCTATCGCGCCGCTCCGGACCAGACGAAGATACCTCCGGCCTCCGGTTCCGGCTTCATCAGCCACGTGTCGCGTGAAATCTTCCGGGCGCAGCTCGGTTCGGATGCGGCCAAACATCTTCGCTGGTGGACCGAGGCTGTCATCAATCCATCGCTTGGGGCGCAGGCGACACGCAACAGCCTGATGAACGAACCCGTCATCACACTCGATGACCGCGATCCGTCCCGCACGGATATCCTGCACGAATATTTCGTCTCGCCGTCTCGCTTCGCTGATTTCGTTGCAGCCTGCCAGGATGTCATCCCGGCTTCGTATCAGCAGCTTCTCAATATTACGCTGCGTTATGTCGATACCGATCGCGCCAGTGTGCTGGCTTATGCTGGGGAACCCCGCATTGCCGCCGTCATGCTCTTCTCGCAGGAAAAAACGGTGAGGGGCGAGGCTGACATGCAGCGCATGACAGAAGCGCTGATCGAGCGCGTGCTCGCAATCGGCGGCAGCTATTATCTGCCGTATCGGCCGCATGCCCGATTGGATCAGTTTACCCGCGCCTATCCCCGCGCTGAGGAATTTGCAGCGGCCAAGCGCCGGCTGGATCCCCGCCTTACTTTCCGTAATCATTTCTGGGATCGCTATCTCGGAAGCCTCTAGGGAGATGACATGTCCAGGCTTCGGCTGATTGCTGTGCTTTATACGGTGACTCTGCTCTTTGCGGCCGCATTGAATTACATTCCGGGACTGACGGATGCGGAGGGGCGCGCATTCGGCATCTTCGCGCTCGATATCTACGACGACAGCCTGCATCTGGCCTCGGCTGCCTGGGCCGGCATCGCAGCCTTCCTGTCGGCCCGGGCGTCCCGAAACTTTCTTTTCTATTTCGGCCTGCTCTATTTCAGCGATGGTCTGCTCGGCCTGATCACCGGGTCGGGTTACCTTGATCTCGGCATCGTCAATTACGGCATTCAGGATCTTCCCTTTACGTTCAAGATCCTCGCCAACCTGCCGCATCTCTTTCTTGGCGGTGCGGGAATCGCCTCCAGCTATATTTTCCGCCGTGAGGCTCTGTGATGCGCCGCCTTCTGAAGATCATCGGCTGGCTCCTCGCGGTTCTCATCGTCGCCGTCCTGCTGCTGCTGAGCCCGGCCGCCTATGTCGAGACCTTCTGCCACGCCGACCCCGAGCCCGACAGCTACAAACCGCTGATATCGGATCCTGAATTCCGCCGGCAGGGGGCCAATACCTATCTCACCTATCCGGAGTGGCATATCGTCTATGCCTATGACGGCCTCGCCGAAACGCTGAAGACGAGCGACGAATATGGCTTCGGCTATTTCTCCAGCATGAAGGATTTCTGGATCGCAGACTGCGCGCTGACCCGCATTGCCGATCGCCACGGCGGCGCCGACAGCGAGACGCGAATGATGATCGCGACCATCGGCGTCAGCTTCACGCTCGAAATGGGCCTGAAGGCGGCCTATGAGGAAACGATCGGCCGAGTTTTTGCGCTCTGGCGCGGCAGCCAAAAGTCACCGCAGGATATCGTCGCTCGCGATATGGCGATCGATTATGCAGCCTTCCTGCGCCAGACACCCTGGTACAAATATCCCTTCCAGCCCTGGATCGACAGGCTTTGGGCCGCACCGGTGGAAGAGCCGTTGCGTGGTTGGGAACGCCGTCTGGCACTCGGCGGCGAGTGGCGTGCAAAGATCGCCTATGCCGGCATGATCGCCAGCGCTGTTGCCGCAACCGGCGAGGCGAAGTTGACGATCCGATCGGTCGTTTCAGGCCTGCCGGCTACCACGCTTTCGGCAATTCCCGATGTATCGGTCATTTCAGAAAGTGCCGATGGCGTGCTGATCGAGACGCCGCGCTACGACCGCTTCACCCATATCCTCGCGGAGATCGCCAAGGCAGGCGGTACAATCCGCGAGATTGCCGGCAATGACGAGATCATGGTATCGCTTACCATGCCGTCAGGGATGGAGCAGGGCAATCTGCCCGGCGAGGTGATCGCACGCCTGCCTCGCACCGGTTTTGACAGCGACCGCCTGCTTCTGTCGGTCAAGATGGCTGATCTCGCGCCTCTGCTCAAGGACCGGCCAATTGCCGATCCGGGCCTCGAACATATATTCGATTTCTGAAACATCGGACGGGTGGCTCTTTGATCAGGCGCTTGGCACGCAGGACCGGCACTGCGATTGCGGTCGTTGCCGCAGTCTTCGCGCTGTTTGCTGTCGTCTTCGCGGCAACGGGCGAGGCGCCGGCTGCCATGGTCTTTCCCGCCGGCAGCATCGAACCCGGCGCATTGCCCGAAGGTGTCTCCATCCTGCGATGGGGCAGGGGCTTTGCCGTCGTCACAAGCGAACGCAGCGACTATGTGCGTGCGCTCTATGGCAAGGGGGCTCTTCTTGTTCTGCCGCTGCGAAAGAGCGGCTGTCTGGCGCTGCGGCCTGCATCTTCGACATGAGAAAAGCCGGATGCAGAACCTCCGGCTTGCATTCATGCCTTGTGCTGCGGGAGCGGCTTTAGAAAGCGCTATGCTTCTTGTTCATCGATTTCACTTCCTCGCTTTCACGGCGCAGCGCGGAAATCGTCGAAGTAACGGACACTATGAACATGATGCTGATGAGTGCTGTGAAAACTGTCAGGATCGTGAACATGGTGGCGTTCCTTTCTGTAGGGAGTTGCGTTCGCGCCCCTCAGTACTGACCGAGCACGCTTACGGAGCGAGCCGAAGCGAACGGGCCATAGACCTTCGAGGTATCGACCTTCTGATTGTCATAGAGAGCGATTGTGGCAGTCAGCATGCCTGTAATCATTACCATCCAGAGCATGTTAATCATGGTGATCTTGCCAGGCATCTTAATTCCCTTCCTGCCGCGCTTCCGCATCTCATATGTGTCGATCATTTGAACGCATCCGTCTTTAAAAGGTTCCCGCCGGATGTTGACGGGGGATTTACCAACCGTGATCTGAAGCGACCTTGAATGTCGCGTTCATCTGCCGTTCAGAATTCAAATCGATTAGAACGCATCCGGCCAAGCTGTCGCATCATGGCCGCATGTTCATTGACCTCCGGCCGTACCCAGCCAAGCTGATGCCGATCTGCGAAGTAGCCGTAGAAAAGCTCCGCAAACACCGAAAAAATAACGGCTATGGCGATAAGGATGATCAGCATGATCGGGGTCTTTCCGGGGAGTGACGCTGCCGGGACCGGCAGCTTCTGTTGATGATCCGAGTAAAGCAGATCGCATCTGAGCGGGCCTTGAACGCCCCGTTCATTCATCGTTCAGACGCGTGGGGCGGCACGGCTAAATAACTTGCGGGAAACCGGCTTCCGTGACAAAAGGCGTGAAAACAAACGGCCGGACGACATGACCAACGCTTTCTATCCGGGGTCCTTCGACCCGATCACCAATGGACACGTTGACGTGCTGGTCCAGGCGCTCAATGTCGCCGAGAAGGTGATCGTCGCGATCGGTATTCATCCTGGCAAGGCGCCACTCTTCTCCTTCGAGGAAAAGGCAGCGCTGATCCGCGCGTCGCTCGCTGAGGTCCTGCCAGAAAAGAGCGCGCATATCGACGTCGTCTCCTTCGACAATCTCGTTGTTGATGCCGCACGGGCGCACGGTACGAGCCTGCTGATCCGCGGCCTGCGCGACGGTACGGATCTCGACTATGAAATGCAGATGGCCGGCATGAACCGGCAGATGGCGCCTGATATCCAGACCATCTTTCTGCCGGCAGGCACGGCCTCGCGGCCCATTACCGCCACATTGGTGCGCCAGATCGCGGCCATGGGCGGCGATGTCAGCGCCTTCGTGCCGGCCGCCGTCTTGCAAGCCCTGAAATCCAAGCGCAAAGCCTAGGCGGATACCGCCTCAATGGAGCTCACATGAAACTCTTTTATCTTGCATTTGCCGGCGTGCTCTATCTCGCTTCCTTCGCGGGCGACGCTTTTGCGCAGGCTGCCGATCACTATGTCACCATTCAGTTGAAGAGTGGCCCGGTCGTCATTCAGCTTCTGCCTGACGTCGCGCCGAAGCATGTGGCGCAGATCGAGGCGCTGGTGAAGAAGGGCGAATATGACAATGTCGCCTTCCACCGCGTCATCCCTGGCTTCATGGCCCAGACCGGCGACGTGAAGTATGGCAACATGGAAAAGAACTTCGATGCGAGCCAGGCCGGTACCGGCGGCTCCGACCTGCCTGACCTTCCGGCTGAATTCTCCAAGACGCCCTTTGTCCGCGGCACGGTCGGCATGGCGCGCGCCCAGGATCCGAATTCCGCCAACTCGCAGTTCTTCATCATGTTCGCGGACGGCTCCTTCCTGAACGGCCAGTACACGGTCGTCGGCAAGGTTGTCTCGGGCATGGAAAACGTCGACAAGATCAAGAAGGGCGAAGGCCAGAACGGCGAAGTCAGCAATCCTGACCGCATGATCAAGGTCACGATCGGCAAGAAGTAAGTTCAAGACAAGAAGGAGAACGACAATGGCCGAGATCAAGGATCCGGAAAACACCATCATTCTGGAAACCACCAAGGGCAAGGTTGTCATCCAGCTTCTGCCGCAGGTCGCGCCCGAGCATGTCAAGCGTATCAAGGAACTCGCCCGCGAGAAGGCATATGACGGTGTCGTTTTCCACCGCGTCATCGCCGATTTCATGGCGCAGACCGGTGACGTGCAGTTCGGTAAGAAGGGCGGCGAAAACTTCAACCCTGGTCGTGCCGGCATGGGCGGCTCTGAAAAGGACGACCTGAAGGCTGAATTCTCGGCAACGCCGCATATCCGCGGCACCTGCTCGATGGCCCGTTCGCAGAGCCCGAACTCGGCGAACTCCCAGTTCTTCATCTGCTTCACCGACGCTCCGTGGCTGAACAAGCAGTATTCCGTCTGGGGCCAGGTTATCGAAGGCATGGACAATATCGACAAGATCAAGAAGGGCGAGCCCGTCTCCGATCCGGATTCGATCGTCTCCTTGCGGGTTGCCGCCGACGTCTGATTGTGATTTCTGCTGGAACCCGCCCTTGCGCGAGAGCGCGGGGCGGGTTTCGCTTTGCCTGAAAGTACCTTGATGCGCGTAGACCTCTTCGATTTCGACCTGCCGGATGAACGCATTGCGCTGCGGCCCGCCGAGCCGCGCGATAGCGCGGGTCTGCTTGTCGTCGATCCGAATACGCAGCCCGTTCTTTCCGATCATCGCGTCTTCGACCTGCCGTCTTTCCTGCGGGCAGGCGACGCGCTGGTGTTCAACGATACCAAGGTCATTCCGGCCCAGCTTGAGGGCATTCGTCATCGCGAGGGCGCTGGCGGCCAACAGGTGTCGGCCACACTCCACATGCGCATCGGTGCCAGCAAGTGGAAAGCCTTCGCCAAGCCCGGCAAGCGTATCAAGGAAGGCGACCGTATCGCCTTCGGCCACGGCGGCGAAAGCTGCATGATCGGCTCGCTCGATGCGACGGTCGAGGAAAAGGGCGAAGCGGGTGAAGTGACGCTCGCATTCGATCTCTCCGGCCCTGCGCTGGACGAGGCGATTGCCAGCGTCGGCCATATTCCGCTGCCGCCCTATATCGCCGCCAAGCGTCCCGAAGACGAACGTGACCGCGCCGATTACCAGACCATCTATGCGCGGGAGGAGGGCGCCGTCGCCGCCCCGACTGCCGGCCTGCATTTCACGCCCGGCCTGTTTGAAGCGCTCGACAAAGCGGGCATCGAAAGGCATTTCGTGACCCTGCATGTTGGCGCCGGCACATTCCTGCCGGTCAAGGCTGATGATACCGACGATCACAAGATGCATCTTGAAAGCGGCTATGTAAGCGCGGAAACGGCGGCCCGGCTGAATGCGGTCAAGCAAAGGGGCGGGCGCATCATCTGCGTCGGCACGACCTCGTTGCGGCTGATCGAGAGCGCTGCAGACGAGAACGGTGAGATAAAGCCCTGGGCCGGCGCGACAGGCATCTTCATTACGCCCGGCTACCGCTTCAAGGCGGTCGATATCCTGATGACGAACTTTCACCTGCCGCGCTCGACGCTCTTCATGCTGGTTTCGGCCTTTGCCGGTTTCGACACCATGCAAGCGGCCTATAAACACGCCATTTCGACAGGCTACCGCTTCTATTCTTACGGCGACGCGAGCCTTCTTTTCCGGAAAGACCGATGACGACTGAGAACTTCCAGTTCACCCTCAAGAAGACCGATGGCGGTGCCCGCCTCGGTGAAGTTTCCATGCCGCGCGGCACGATCCGCACGCCGGCCTTCATGCCCGTCGGCACGGTCGGCACTGTCAAGGCCATGTATCTCGACCAGGTGCGCGAGACGGGTGCCGACATCATCCTCGGCAATACCTATCACCTGATGCTGCGCCCAACGGCCGAACGCGTTGCTCGCCTCGGCGGCTTGCACAAGCTCATCCGCTGGGAACACCCGATCCTGACGGATTCCGGCGGCTTCCAGGTCATGTCGCTTTCCGGCCTGCGCAAGCTCGATGAGCAGGGTGTCACCTTCAAGTCGCATGTCGACGGCAGCCTGCATCACATGTCACCGGAGCGCTCCATCGAAATCCAGGGGCTGCTCGGCTCCGATATCCAGATGCAGCTCGATGAATGCGTGGCATTGCCGGCCGAACCCAAGGAAATCGAGCGCGCCATGGAGCTCTCGCTGCGCTGGGCCGAGCGCTGCAAGGTTGCCTTCGGCAACCAGCCGGGCAAGGCCATGTTCGGTATCGTCCAGGGTGGCGACGTGCCGGCCCTGCGTGTCCGCTCAGCCGAGGAACTCGCCAAACTCGACCTCAAGGGCTACGCCGTCGGCGGTCTTGCGGTCGGCGAGCCGCAGGACGTCATGCTGAAGATGCTCGAGGAGACGCTTCCGGTCCTGCCAGGCGAAAAGCCGCGTTATCTGATGGGTGTCGGCACGCCCGATGACATCCTGAAATCCGTTGCCCGCGGTATCGACATGTTCGACTGCGTGATGCCGACCCGCTCGGGCCGTCATGGTTTGGCCTTTACCCGCCGTGGCAAGGTCAATATCCGCAATGCCCGACACGCCGAGGACATGCGGCCGCTCGACGAAAAGTCGAACTGCCCGGCAACGCGTGACTATTCCCGCGCCTATCTCCACCACCTCGTCCGCGCCAACGAGGCGCTCGGCGGCATGCTGCTTTCCTGGCACAATCTGAACTACTATCAGGAACTGATGCAGGGCATCCGCAAGGCGATCGCCGAAGGCCGTTTCGCCGATTTCATGGCCGAGACGATTGAGGAATGGGCGAGGGGTGATCTCGAACCCGTCTGATCAGATGCCCTTGCTGTCGGCATTCGGCACGATCTGCACGCCGTTGATCTTGAAGCTGCCGTCAGGCTGACGAGCGACCTGATAGATCGCCGTCCAGTCCTTGCCGTCGCGGCCGGAAATCAGCACTTCCTGATAGATCATTGCGCCATCGTCGATCGACCTGCTGCGCCCGAAGGCATAGTTGCCAGGATGATAGACCGGCTCGTAGCTCTTCTTCACCATGGCGAAGAAGACATTCTTGTCGGGATACATGGCCTTGATGCCGGGCGCAGCGAAGGAATAGGCGGTATCCGCATCGTCCTTGAGGAATGCCCTGATCTGCTCCTCGATCATCGTCTGTGTTGTCTGCACGGGATCTTCGGCGCGGGCCGCCATGCCTGACATTACGGATACGGCACACAGAACCAGCACTGCGAAGAAAGCGCGCATGGGATCATCTCCGGCTATATCACCGGAAGTGTAGGCTATTTTGCGCGCAAGGAAAGAGCCCGATAAAAACCAGGACCTCAGGACCAGCGGCGAAAGAGGGCGCTGGCATTCACGCCGCCGAAGCCGAAGCCGTTGGTGATCGCATATTCCATCGCTACCGTGCGGGCCACCTTTCCCACGAGATCGATGCCTTCGGCTGCCGGATCGGCCGTTTCCAGATTGCGCGTCGGCGGGGCGATCTGATCGCGCAGCGCAAGGATCGTGAAGATGGCTTCAAGCCCGCCTGCAGCACCCAGAAGATGGCCAGTCGCCGATTTGGTGGCGCTGACGGCAATGCCGCCGTCACGGCCGAAGACCGTACCAATTGCAGCGATCTCGCCCTTGTCGCCGACCGGTGTCGAGGTCGCATGGGCGTTGAGATGCCTGACCTCGGAAGTCGGGATCCTGGCCTGCCGTAAGGCTGCCTCCATCGCCCGGCGGGCGCCATCGCCATCTTCCGGCCCTGCCGTCATGTGATAGGCGTCGGCGGCCGTGCCGTAGCCGACGAGTTCGGCAAGCGGCGTCGCGCCGCGCGCCAGCGCATGCTCAAGCGTTTCGATGACGAGAATGCCAGCCCCTTCGCCCATCACGAAGCCGTCGCGCGCGGTATCGAAGGGACGCGAGGCAAGTTCAGGCCTGTCGTTGAAACCGCTCGAGAGTGCACGGGCTGCGGCAAAGCCGCCAAGGCTTACCTTGTCGATGCAGGCTTCCGAGCCGCCGCAGATAGCGACATCCGCCTCGCCGGACCGGATCAGCCGCGCTGCATCGCCGATTGCCTGAACGCTTGCCGCGCAGGCCGTTACCGGCGCCCCGAGCGGCCCCTTGAAGCCGTAGCGGATGCTGACCTGACCGGCCGCCAGATTGACGAGGAAGGAAGGCACGGTGAAGGGCGAGAGCCGCCGCACTCCGCGCGTCTCAGCCGTGCGTACCGCATCCGCAATCGCCGGAAAGCCGCCGACGCCGGAGGCGATGATCGTCGCCGTTCGCTCGCGCGCATCGACGCCCTCAGGCATCCAGCCGGCCTGGCGCACAGCTTCGTCTGTTGCCGCCATGGCGAACTGAATGAAGCGGTCCATCTTCTTCTGGTCCTTGGGCGGAACGGCGCGATCGGGATCGAAACCCGCTTCGGCATCCTCCTCGATGGAGGGAACGACCCCGCCGACCTTGGCGGCGAGATCGCCGACCACAGTCTCTGGCAGCACGCGCAGGCCGGAGCCGCCTGCGACGAGCCGATTCCATGCGGGTTCGACGCCAACGCCGAGCGGCGAAACAAGTCCCATGCCGGTGACAACAATGCGTTCCATGGATTTGTCCTTTCTAAAGCAATTCCGGCAAAAGTGCGCAGCGGTTTTGCGTTCCGAATTGCGTAAAAACAAAGAGATAGAGCATTCCCGTGCCTCGCAGAAAAGTGGAAATGCTCTAGGCGTCGATGCCGAGGTAATAAGCGCGCATGCGGGCGATCCGTTCGAGATCGCTTTCATCAGCGGCCGGTCCTGGCAGCAGGCAGGTGTTTTCGGGTTTCAATTCTTCGCCGCTGGCTGCATCCACCAGCACGGGCTGGCGTTCCTCGCCGGAAACGGCATTGCCGAGCAGGAAGGCAAGATCCTCTTGCGGAGCGTGCCGACGTCCCCAGGAAAACAAGGTCATCAGAACGGGGAAGAAATCACGTCCCTTGTCGGTCAGTACATATTCATAGCGGGTAGGGCGCTCGTTGTAGAGGCGCTTCTCGAATAGTCCTTCATCGATCAGATGCGCGAGACGCCGCGTCAGGATATTCGGCGCGACGCCGAGGCTCTTCTGGAATTCGTCGAAGCGCGTCAGCCCCTGAAAGGCGTCGCGGAGGATCATCATGCTCCACCAGTCGCCGACGCTGTCGAGCGCGCGGGCCGCCGGGCATTTGAAATTGGCGAAGCTTGTTCGTTGCATGATGCAAGTCTCTACAGAAGTGACTTGCATAATGCAAGTAACTTGCTATGCGCAAGTAACTTGTCAGGCGTTGTCTCGCCCGAAGGTCCGCGCCAGAGGAATACCGGTTACAAGAACGCCCGCTGCAACAAAAAACGTATCGCCCGGCGTGCCGATATAAAGCGGCCGAGATTGCTAAAGAGCAGGAAGGCGACGAGGAAATGAACCAGCTGATGGGGCTCTGCTGACAATGTTGTGCGGGGCCGGCGCAGAATAAGAAAAGGGGCTCCGGAAAGGAGCCCCATATGGGACCGCCGCTTGAAGACGTCACGTTCGGATGTCAGATGAACAGGAAATCGTCGTGATGAAGCGCCGCCAGATTGGAGAGGGTCGCGATCTGTACGGCCGCGCCACCCCCGCTTCCGTCTGCATCGTAAAAAAGCTTTCCCGTTGTCTGGTCGTAGATCAGGCGGTCGTTCGAATCCAAAGCCTTGGTGCCGAGTACGAAGTTCCCAGCGGAAAAATTCGCTGGATCGATGGCGGTGAAAATCTCGTGATCGAGCACGATCTTGTCACCGGCACTTTCCGAGAAATCCTCGATTTTGTCGATGTTGTTGTAAGCGCTGGGTTTGAAGTCGAAGACGAAATGGTCGGCTCCAGCTCCGCCGTTCAGGATATCGTTGCCGTTGCCGCCGATGAGCTGGTCGTTTCCTGCGCCGCCCGACAGCATGTTGCCTGCGATGTTTCCGGTCAGCACGTTGTTTTCGCCGTTACCCGTGGCATTGATCGCTGACGAGCCTGTGAGCGTCAGATTTTCGACTGTCCCGAGAACATTCTCCAGAGAGAAGGATACGGAGGCATTGACGGTGTCGTTGCCAGCACCGCCTGTTTCGTCGACGATGTCGCCCGCCGAATCCACTTTGTACGTGTCGTTGCCAAGACCGCCGATCATTCGGTCTTCGCCTCTGCCGCCATCGAAATAGTTGTCGCCGGAATTGCCGGTGAGAACGTTGTTCATGACGTTGCCGGTCGCATTGATGTTGTCGGTACCCAACAGGGTCAGGTTCTCGACAGTTCCCGTCACGTGATCCTTGTCCATCAGGCTGAGGGAGACATAGGACTTGATGGTGTCCTTTCCGGAGCCGCCAGCTTCGATCACCACATCATTGATGTTGTCGACAATATAGGTGTCGTCGCCGCCACCGCCCTTCATGCTGTCTGCGCCCGCGCCGCCATCCAGCACATTGGCTCCGTAATTGCCGACGAGAATGTTGGCGAGTTGATTGCCAGTGGCGTTGATGTTGGCGTTGCCGGTCAGTGTCAGGTTCTCGATGGCGCCGATCGCATGCGCGGTATCGGCCAGACTGAAGCTGATCGACGACATGACGGTATCGGTTCCACCGCCGCGGCTTTCGTCAACGATGTCGGTCGGGGAGGTGACCGTGAAAGTATCGTCTCCGGTGCCGCCATAGATGTGGCCGGGTTCCAGCGCCGCGCCGCCACCTGCCGCTATGTTGATAATGATGGGATGGTCGACGACGTCCACATTGAGGGAGGATATGTTGCTGAAGCTTTTGACCGGCGTATCGCCCGCCAGCGGATCGTAGACCTGCACCGTCCCGAAAGCTCCGCCCAGATTGACGTTGACGCTGGTCGTCGACGCCTGGATCGCCTTGTCGGTCGTCTGGTTCCAGATATCGGGCTCGTTCCAGATGATGATCTGGTAGCTTCCGTCGGATTTCTCCGTCAGGTAGCTGCGCGCTGTGGAGGGTAGTCCGTTGATGGAATAATTGAGCGCACCCGGATTGAAACTCGCCTGCGTCGCGCCGTCATCTGCGAGAATTTCGGTCAGGTTGTGGATCGCCGTTGCTGCCGGCTTCGGGGTGTAATCCAGGCGAAAGAGCCCGAAATGCTTTTCCTGGTCGGAACCCTGCGGATCCGAATAGGCATCGAGAAGCTGGTAGATGAAGGTTCCCTCCGATCCGAGAAAGGCGCCGTCCATCAGCGTGTTGAGAAGCAGTTTTGCCTGCGTCGTCTCGTCGACGCCTTCCCATCCACCGTTGGTGTCGGCGGTCAGCGATGTGTGGTAACCGATCTCGGTGATGGCAAGCGGCTTGCCGGGATCGGCCTGCATCTGGTCGCCGGATTCACGTGAGAGCCAGGAGAAGGGCTGGTCGCCCTCTTTCGCATAGGTGTGGATCGTCGTGTAATCGTTGGCAGAGGCAACCGTGTAACCGGTAAAGCCGAGAACCGGAATGTCCTTCAACAGCGGATCGGCATTTACCGCATTGAACAGATCCTTTTGGTAGGCAAGTGCCGCAGCCTCTCCTGACAGCCCTTTGTAGGCGACAGGCCAATTGTTGACCTCGTTCGGGCCTTCGATGCCGACGATCGAACCCGGATGCGCTTCCACGAAGGCATGCAGTCGCTGGACCACGGTGGCGGGAGTGTCATCTCGCCCGGAGACGAAAACGAATTTGACACCCGCATCTGCCGCATCCCCAAGATGGCCTTGACCATAAGGGTCGGAGGCGGGGGTGGGGGCATGATCTCGAACTGTGTCGAGGCCGAGATAGCCCAATGCTTTAACAACTTCCGCGATATTGGAATATTTCCCATCGGTATAGTCGATATGTGTATCAATTCCGAATGAATCGATAACATCTGTAATTCTAATAGCTTGGGCCATTTCATCCTCCTCGCCTGGAAGTAGAAAACATTACTTCGATGGTATAGTGATTCTCTTCAAAAGTAGGGCCTGCTTCACAGTAGAATCCGCCAAAGTTATGATCACGTTAACTATATTGTATTGTTCGCAATATGATTGCTAAGCACTGCTTTGGAGGCGATCCGATATTATGCGGACCTTGCATCTCGCCCGTCAGGGCGGCAGGAAGGGCCTCGTTGCCCAAAGCGATAAGGTTTAGTCGCCGAGCGGAAGATCGCCACACGTGATATCGATCATCTCGTGCTCGGCCTTAAGGCCGGTATCCGCTTCAGTGCTTTCGATCAGGGGACGACGCCGGAATTGAGGGCGAGGTCGTGCCGGTTCCACCTGATGTGGTGGCCAAACAGCGCAGCGGCGTCGATTGTTGGCCGGTGCCCATCAAGACGGAACCGACAAGCTCGTAAAAGCTCACCCACATAGCGCTCTATTCAAGTGCCGGCGGAGGTCTTCATTAAGGTCGCGGATCGTTCCGTTACCTCATACATGACGAAGCCGCTGATGCGTCAGATCAGCCACACTTTCTGTGAACATTAGTTGGCTGGCGAATGTGTAGAGGAGGCGCGTCGATCGCGTTGCCAGTCGGGAATGCCGGGGCGTTTCTGCCCCGGCACATCATATCGATCACGCTGCTTTGGCAATTGCACCATGCGGGTCGAGAACGAATTTCGTCGCGGCACCCTGGTCAAAGCTTTCATAGCCCTGGGCGGCATCTTCAAGCGAAATCACCTTCGCATTGACGATGTCGGCAATCGGCAGGCGGTCATGCAGGATCGCCTGCATCAGCTGTCGGTTATATTTGAGCACCGGCGTCTGGCCGGTATGGAACGACTGCGCCTTCGCCCAGCCGAGACCGAAGCGTAGAGAGAGGCTTCCCTGCTTGGCCGCATTGTCCACTGCGCCCGGATCTTCCGTGACATAGAGGCCGGGAATGCCGATGGAGCCGGCGGCGCGGGTGATCTCCATCATCTGGTTCAGCACGATCGCCGGCTGTTCGCCGCCGGAATGTCCACGCGCTTCAAAGCCGACGGCATCGATGGCGCTGTCCACTTCATTGGTGCCGACCACCTGGGCAATCATGTCTCCCAGCCGGTCGCTCTTCGAGAGATCGATCGCCTCGAAGCCGACGCGGCTGGCATGGGCGAGGCGGTCTTTGTTAAAGTCACCGATCATGACGACGGCCGCACCGAGGATACGGGCGGATGCCGCCGCTGCAAGGCCGACCGGGCCGGCACCTGCGACATAGACAGTAGAACCGACGCCGACGCCGGCTTTGACGGCGCCGTGGAAGCCGGTTGGCAGGATATCGGACAGCATGGTGAGATCACGGATCTTGGCCATCGCCTTGTCGCGGTCGGGGAATTTCAAGAGGTTGAAATCCGCATAGGGGACAGTGACGTAACGAGCCTGGCCGCCGATCCAGCCGCCCATGTCGACATAGCCATAAGCGCCGCCCGCCCGTGACGGATTAACCGTCAAGCAGACGCCAGTATCCTGTGATTTGCAGCAGCGGCAGCGCCCGCAGGCCACGTTGAAAGGTACGGAGACGATGTCCCCGACATCGAGCATTTCCACATCGATGCCTTTTTCGATGATCTCGCCGGTGATCTCATGTCCCAGCACGAGGCCCGGCATCGCTGTGGTGCGGCCGCGGACCATGTGCTGGTCCGAACCGCAGATATTGGTGGAGATGACTTTCAGGATGACGCCATGTTCGATACGGCGGCCATCCGGCGCCTCGAGTTTCGGATCGTCGATGTCGCGGACTTCCACTTTTCCGGGCCGCAAATAGACGACGCCACGGTTCTTGCTCATTTCCGTCTCCTCCGTTTGAAATCAAGGCAACGCGCTAGCAGCTCCTCCCGCAGCGGTTGCCTGCTACAGAGTAGACCAGAAAGATCCCAGTGCCGTCCCGAAAGCGACGCCTTGCAGGCGGAAACCAGCAAAACCGGACCAAAGCGCCGCTCGCGCCGGTACGGTCCGGCCACCCGCCTTGGCGGACTCGGAGGCAGGTGGCCTTTCCCAGGCAGGTGGGGTGTCTCCTGCCGAGGCGCCGCGTTAGCATCACCCCGACAGATGCAATATCAAAACAGCCGCTCCCTTTTGACGCGACTTCCGCTATAGTTGCAGAAACAGAGCCTGGGGGCGATCATGACGCAACGCGGCCGTGCTTTCGCAGACATCGTCTACACTATTCTCGTTGTAGAGAAAGCCTATCCGGTGGATGTCGTCGCCGCCGCCCTAGGGATGAATTACGCGGCCTTCCACTCGCGCCTGATCAGCAGAACCTGTTTTTCCGCTGACGAAATCCAGAATCTGCTGGAGGTCGTGCCCGATCCACGCCTCGCATCCTATCTCCTCGAGGGAAGTATCTTTGTTGCAGCGGAGCGCTCTTCCGGTGTGGAACAGGCAGAGCCTGTCGCATCTCTGCAGAGAGGTGCTACGCGAGTGGTCGTCGAGGCAACGGATGTGCTCGAACTGGTGGATGCCGCGCTTGCCGGGGGCGGAATGGATCATCGCAAGCAGCGCCTGGTGCTCAAGGAGATCGAGGAGGCGGAGAGGGCGCTCGCATCCCTTCGCCTCGGCCTGAAGGGAGCTTACGTCGGGCAGTCCTTGCGTATCAGCAAGAGATAGCCTTCGCCCTCCTCCTCAAGCGCAAGCATCGCTTCGATGACCGAGAGGCGCGTCTCCTCCAGATAGGATTTCCAGGCGCCGCTGGCCGTGGCAAGCTGCCGGTCAATCGAAAGAAGACGAAGCTTCAAGAGGTTCTTCTCGCGCACAACGCGCGCATATTCCTGGAGGGGATGAGAATGATCGGATGCCATGCGAAGACCGGTGAAATTCGTTTGGGCATCTAGCCAGCTGAGTGCAGCTTCGCCATCAAAACGATCTCGATGTTTTTACGCAGGCAATCCAGCCCGGCATTGTCAGGCATTAACGGTGTAGACGAGATAAAATCGGAAGCGGATCCCAAAGCACGCGGCCGCGTTCGGGATCCGGCTTTGAAGCACCTTGTGCCTATCGTACCGCTGCCGGCAGCACCTCGAATTTCCAGAATTTATCCGGCCGGAAATAGGTCGTGGCAAATTGACGAATATCCTCGGCGGTGACTTTGTCGTAGCCGCTGAGATTGTCGCGTATCCGCTTCAGACGGCGAGGGTCGGTTTGAGCGCCATTCAGATACTGCACCCAATATTCGTTACTCTGCTGCTGGTGCTTCAATGTTTCGATGATCGGAGCCCGGGCCCTGACTAGCTCGTCTGGCGAGACATCGTTTGACCTGAGATCATCAGCGATCTTGTCCACGAGCGCATAGAAATTCTCGACTTTGTCCGGCGTCGTCTCGACATAGAGATAGGCGTAGCCATAGCCAGGAATGTCCCACGACAGGTCCATGGCGCCCTGTGGACTGTAGGTCGCGCCTTCGGCAATTCGGAACTGGTCGATCAGCCTGTTTTCGAAGATTTGGCCGGCAACGTTGGCGACAAAGCCCCGCTGTATATCCGAGAGCATGTCGCCAACGGGGGCAGCGACGATCGCCGCGGCATTATCGCCCCGGCCGTTATGGGTCCGCATGACGGGTTTTTCAGTGGGGGCGGGGAAATGCACATCGTTTGCAACATTGTCCGTTGTCGCGTCCGGGCGAGCCGGCAAAGCCCCGAAGGTTTCAGCCGTCAGGCGGATTGCTTCGTCCGCCGTTATGTCGCCGACAATGGTGATATCGATCGGGCCTGCGGAAATTTGCGGCCGGAACAGCGCTTCGAAATCTTCCAGTTTCGTGGCGGACAATTGCGCCCTGTCCGGGAAGGTCCAGCGCGGGTCGCCGGAATGCACGAGGCCTGCAAAATCGCGGCCGATGACGGCTCCCGGCGTCGCCTCATACTGATCGAGGTTGTTCAAATAGGCTTGCCGGACGCGCTTGAAAACTTCCGGCCGGTACATGGGATCGGAAGTGTAGGCGGCCATGATCTGCAATTGCGTCGCAAGGTCCCCTGTCTGCGTCTGGCCGGTGAACTGGAAGGAGCTGTCATCCACCGAGAAATCGATGCCGGCGATTTTGGCGGCCAGCGCTTTCTGTAAATCCGGATAGTCCATGGCCTTGGTGCCCGACAAGACGACGGCCGGCGATGTCCAGATCGCCAGGGGATGGTCGTTCGGCAGTCCCAGCCGGCCGCGACCGATATCCTCGCGTACCAGCACTTCGTTGGCGCGCAGCTTGCTCGGCTTGATTGTCAGCCGCACGCCGTTGGCAAAGCGCACCATGGTCAGGCCGAGATCCTCGACGACGCGACGTTCGACGACAGCGCCAGGTTCACCGAAATGGGTATAGGGCCAGACGACGGCTGCCGCGGTGGACGGCGCGGTGACCGGAACGGCAAGGGAGGTGTCATATGCCTGCTTGATGTCGCTGGCGCCGCCCTGTGGCGCTTGCGCAGTCTGCAGGACGAGCTGCGGACCATTGCCGGAGAAGACATGCGCGACAACCTCGTTGACCTCGGCCGCTGTCAGGCCCTCGGTGATTATCTCGAACATCGAAAGATCTTCCGCAGGTGAGGTGAAGACCTCATTGTCGTCCACGCTGCTCGCCAGCATGGAAGCGATGTCGGTGCTCGTGCGCGTCGCAGCACCGGCGGCGGCCGCTTCAAGGAGAGAGCGATATTCGACGATTTCCCGATCGAGCTCGGCCTGCTCGGCGCCGAATTGTTGGAAACGGCGCTGCTCCTGATCGATGGCCGCGAGTGCCTGCTGCCATTTATCCGTCTCGGAATTTGCCGTGACGACAACGATATGGGCCGAGTCGAAAAGATCCTGAGAGCCGACGGCGGCGCTGATGAAGGGTGCATTGGCCCTGTTGGCCATGGCGCCCAGCCGACGTTTGAGTACCAGGAGACCGAGATCTTCGACCAGGTGCTGGCGACGCTTGGCGAAAGTGTCAGGCGAAGCATCATAGGGTCGCGTCCAGGCGACCTGGACATTCGTTGTGCCGCCCGGAACCGTGATGACCTCGGCGCTTTCGCCTTTCGGCCTCAGCGTGCCGAGATCGGGCTTTTGCGGGGCAGGGGTGGCGCCCTTCCAGTCGCTGAAGCGCTGCCGGATTTCCAGTTCCATGGCTGTTGGATCGACATCGCCCACCACGATAAGCGTGGCGCGATCGGGCCGATAGTTCGCATGGTAGAAATCACGCAGCAGATCGACAGGGGCACTGCTGATGATGTCGACCTTGCCGATCGGCGCGCGCATCGTCACGCGCTGGCCAGCGAGCATGGAATTCGTGACGCCGATTGCGGCGCGATATTGCGGCGTGTCGCGCAGCCGCTCTTCCGACAGGATGACGCCGCGCTCGCGGCCGAAGGCGCCGGCATCCAGCGTCAGCTCGCTCGCCGTCTCGCGCATCAGCATAAGGCCGGTCGAAAGCGTATCCGCATCGACCTCGGGCAGATCGAGCGAATAGACGGTCTCGTCATAGGAGGTGTTGGCGTTGGTATCGGGCCCGAAGGCCAGGCCCTTGCGCTGCAGGATACGGATCATCTCGTCCTGTCCGACATGCGTCGAGCCCTTGAAAGCCATATGCTCGAGGAAATGCGCAAGCCCCTGCTGGTCATCCCTCTCGTCCAGCGAGCCGGCGCCAATCCGGAAACGGATAGCCGCTTGTCCCGTTGGCGTGGCATTGCGCATAATCGCAAACCGCATACCATTTTCGAGCGTGCCGAAGCGTATGCCGGGTTCGGCCGGCAGGTCGCTGATCGTCTGCGGCCAGGGAGCGGACGGATTTTCTGCATGGGCTGCCGACCCCAAGGCGACGGCTGCAGCAAGCGCGGCTGCAGCCAGGAGCTGAGAAAAGATATGGATTTTCATATGTGTAAAGGGCATTTCGTCCAGGTGGTGGGCAGGAAGAGGGCGTAACGTCAGCACGGACTATCGAACAGGCTTTGCTTCGCATCAATGTCTATTTTGAGACAGGCTCGTGCCAACGACCGCTCTCCCTCCAAATGGCCGGCTCCCAGCCGCAGCGGGGGCGAAGAAAATTGGCGCGGCACCGGAGCCGTGGTTTCTTCCACAAGGTCGGATGCGCGCCAATTGCATCAACAAACGGGGAGCTTTTCAGGATGATGACTTCAGAGCGGAATTCCGCCGGTGCCCGTGCTCGGTGGGCCACTCGGAGAGGCAGGCGGGCCGCTCGGAGCCGGCGAGCCACCTGTACTCGGCCGGGATGTCGTACCTGAGTTGCCATTTGATTCACTTGGTGCAAATGCCGATTGCTGGGGTCCCTTCGCATCGTCTTTCTTCTTCTGCTGCTGCGAGATGATCAGAGCCCACTCGCTGAGCACGCAACCCTGCAAGAGGCTCGCTGCGCTTGCGAGCACCATTAAGACCACGACAACGTGTCTGATACGCCTGACTGGAATTGGCATGTGAGTATCGTCCCTCAATAAAATGAGTGCGCAGGCGGCGTTTAGCGCGTCGCACTCATGATAATTTCAACCAGTTGTTGCTCCATACACTCTCTGAATGTGTTATCCTGGGAGCGACAACAGCGGTCGTGGCTATCAGGCAATTGTTTGCCCAATATTTGAGGCTCGAAAAAACGGCATTGTGGTCGGTACGCACGATCGACCGGCGCCGGTGGAGCTCGCGACGTTTTAGATCAGTCTGCTCAGGCGGAGGCGAGGGAGCCGATGCTGCGAAGCACGAAATCAGGAACGACCTGTTTGCCGTAAAGCCGTGACAGATGCGCTATCATGTTGCGCATGATGTTCGCGCGTCCATGTTCGAACGTGACGTGGCGCGTCGACGTGAAATAGAGATATTCGATTGCTCTTGTGGCACGATGGAAACCAAGCGCGGCAAGGGCCTGGCGCGACGCGTCGGGCAATGTCTGATCCGGAGCAACAGCCGTCCAGCCGATCATCAAGGCGATCTCGGGCGGGCAATCCGAACCAAGGTGGGCCATGTCGGTCGTCCGGGCTGCCGACGAAGCGCTGTTGCCTGCAGCCAGCAATGCGAGATACTTCAGCACCCTCATATGCCGATGAAATTCCGCTCCTGGTTCGGCTGCACGTATGCCCTGATCAAAGATGGTGACAGCCTCGTTGAAACGCCCGCGCGCAAACCGTAACTGTCCAAGGAGGGGTAGGGCGGCCGTGGAATCCTGGGTGCGGGTGAGGGCACGCTCGGCTATTTCCTCGGCGAGTTCGAGATGGCCCCGGTCTATGAAATAGAGAAGCTTAGCGGCCCCCAGCATCAGCAGGGGCTAGCATTCGCAAAACAATATACGTCGTTTGACAGAAGTGACTGGCGCTTGCACCGCCATCAGGAGGCGGAGCTGACGCATCGTCTCATGGAACTCTCAGTTGCGCTCAACGCGATGGGAAGTGGAACGGCGAGGGATAGTGATTAACGTTACAGGACGGGCTAAAGCATCCGCAGGGAAAATACTGAAATCATTGGAATATCGTGCATCGAAACAGAGTGCGCCGATGGTCACATGGTGTCAAAGCTGAATAGGGCTGC
>NZ_AJWE01000006.1:0-131504 GCF_000281145.1 Rhizobium sp. CF142
AAAAAGCCAACGGCAGCCGCCATGCCGAAGGGCACGCTCTACACCTGCCCGATGCATCCCGAAGTCGTCAGCGACCATCCCGGCGACTGCCCGAAATGCGGCATGGCGCTGGAACCGATGGGCATTCCGCCTGAAGACGAGGGCCCGAACCCGGAACTCGTGGATTTTATCCGGCGCCTGTGGGTCAGCGCCGTTCTTTCAATTCCGCTCCTGATCCTTACCATGGGCCCGATGCTTGGCCTGTCCTGGCCGCGTGAAGCGCTCGGCGAGCCGCTGGCGAGCTATGTCGAACTGTTGCTGGCGACACCCGTCATCCTCTGGGCGGCCCTTCCTTTCTTTCGTAGGGCATGGGCATCGGTCGTCAACCGCAGCCCCAACATGTGGACGCTGATCGGCCTCGGCGTCGGCACGGCCTATCTCTACAGCGTCGTGGCGACTTTGGCCCCGGGCCTCTTCCCGCACAGTTTCCGAGGTCATAGCGGCTCTGTCCCCGTCTATTTCGAGGCGGCTGCCGTCATCGTGGCGCTCGTCTTCGTCGGGCAGGTGCTGGAATTGAAAGCCCGCGAGCGTACCGGCTCTGCAATTCGCGCCCTGCTCGATCTTGCGCCAAAGACTGCGCGCCGCATCGATGCCGACGGCAGTGAGCGCGACGTGCCTGTCGATGAGATCCAGACCGGCGACCGGCTGCGCGTGCGCCCCGGCGAACGCGTACCGGTCGATGGCTCCGTCACCGAAGGGCAGTCGACCGTGGATGAATCGATGATCACGGGTGAACCGCTTCCGGTTGAAAAAGCCAAGGGTGACGCGCTGACCGGCGGCACGATGAACAAGAACGGCGCATTGATCATGACTGCCGAAAAGGTCGGTGCCGATACGACACTTTCGCGCATCGTCGATATGGTGGCCAAGGCGCAGCGTTCGCGCGCGCCGATTCAGGGCGCCGTCGACCGTGTGTCGGCGATCTTCGTTCCGGCCGTCGTTGCCGCCGCCATCGCAGCCTTCCTCGTCTGGTCCTTTGTCGGGCCGGAGCCGCGCCTGGCCAATGGGTTGCTCGCCGCCGTCGCCGTTCTGATCATCGCCTGCCCCTGCGCACTCGGCCTCGCAACGCCGATGTCGATCATGATCGCCACCGGACGCGGTGCGCAGGAAGGTGTCCTGATCAAGGATGCGGAAGCGCTGGAGCGTTTTTCCAAGGTCGACACATTGATCGTCGACAAGACCGGCACGTTGACCGAAGGCAAACCCAAGCTGACGGACGTTGTGGCTTTGGGCAGCGTTGATGAAAAACATCTGCTGGCGCTTGCCGCAAGCCTGGAACGCGGTTCTGAGCACCCGCTTGCAGAAGCCATCGTCTCAGGGGCCGAAGAACGCGGCATCACCTTTCAGGAGGTCACAGGTTTCGAGGCAAAGACCGGCAAGGGCGTAATGGGCACGGTCGGCGGCACATCCGTCGCGCTCGGCAATGCCGCCCTGCTTGCCGATCTCGGCATCGATCCGGCAGCGCTTTCGGACCAGACCGAAGCGCTCCGCGGCGAAGGCAAGACCGTCATGTTCGTCGTCCTCGACGGTACTTTGGCCGGCCTCGTCGCCGTCGCCGACCGCATCAAACCAACGACGGCGGCCACCATCAAGGCGCTGCATGACAGCGGCCTGAAGATCATCATGGCGACCGGCGACAATGAGCGCACGGCTCGTGCCGTGGCGAAAAGCCTCGGGATCGACGAGGTACGCGCGGACGTGCTGCCCGAGGGCAAGAAGGCGCTCGTCGATGAACTGAAAGCAAAGGGCGCCGTCATTGCCATGGCTGGTGATGGGGTCAATGATGCACCGGCGCTGGCAGCCGCCGATGTCGGCATCGCCATGGGCACGGGTGCCGATGTTGCGATGGAAAGCGCAGGCATTACACTGGTGAAGGGCGATCTCAACGGGATCGTTCGCGCAAGACGGCTGGCTGAGGCGACGATGCGCAACATCCGCCAGAACCTCGGCTTCGCCTTCGGCTATAACGCGCTCGGCATTCCGGTGGCAGCCGGTGTACTCTACCCAATCTTCGGCCTGCTGCTCTCGCCGATGATTGCAGCGGCCGCAATGAGCCTCTCCTCTGTCTCCGTCATTGGCAATGCGCTGAGACTGAGGGTCGAAAAGCTGTAAAGGAATCAAGCGATGAATATCGGCGAAGCCTCGGAACGGTCCGGCCTGCCTTCAAAGACCATCCGCTACTATGAGGATATCGGCCTGATCCGTCCTGACCGGGGCGGAAACGGCTACCGCGACTATGCGGCCTCGGACGTACACAAGCTGCGCTTTCTGCAGCGTTCGCGCGGCCTCGGCTTTTCGGTCGAGGAGTGCCGTCAGTTGCTGGCGCTTTACGAGGACAAAAGCCGGGCAAGCGCCGACGTCAAGGGGATCGCCGAGGCAAAACTTTCGGAGATTGACCGGAAGATCCGCGAGCTGACGGAGTTGCGACACACACTCGAGCATCTCGTTCATGCCTGCCACGGCAATGACCGTCCCGACTGCCCAATCCTCGAAGAACTTTCGGATAGCGCCGCCTGACGAGGCCGGTGCCTCGGATCGAGGGCTTTCTCGTCCTCGCAATATCAGGAAATCGGAGTTTAGTCCTTGATGACCGCGTCGGAGGGCTTCTTCTGTTCCTCGGCCTCCTCGTCATGCTCGTCCTCGACGGTTGTGTCATCCAGCCGGTGCTTGATCGCCAGCGCATAGATGACATCGAGGATATTGCGGTCCTTTAGATGAGGATCGCTGAGCGCCAGCAGCGAGGCGCGAACGATCTTCTTGCTGGAGGCTTTCGGACAGCGCTTGCGGACGAAATCATAAAGCGCATCGCCCACAAGCCCATCCATTGCGCCGTCTACGAGAGCCTCGTAGACCCGCTTCTTCTCTTTCATATTCCATGTTCCCCTTGCAAATCAGCGGGGGACATACTCTGTCACGGAACCGTCATAAACAACCGCCGAACGCGATCTGTCGACAATTGATCAGCTGTGCAATGGTGGAAAAGCGATGATTTCGCCTCGCCTCTCAAAACTTAGAGAAAATCCGGGACCGGCTGACCGGAATTGCGCTGTCAAGCCGGTCCCCGGCAGGCTCAATCTGCCAGCTGCAGCTTCAGCGCCGTGACGCCGACGGCCAGATTGACGCCGACATCGCCTTCAAGCGAAACCGGCTGCAGCGAGACGGTCTTGCTTGTTCCGCCGACCAGCACATTGGCGCCGCCGCCGATACCGACGCTGGCATCGGCCGTGACACCGGCATAATTGCCCTCCAGGCCGGCAACCGGTTCGCGCGTGGCGTTGAAGACGAGCCAGACCATCCGGCCCTTCTCCACGGTACCGACATCAAGGCCGAAATCGGTGATCGTGCCGACATAGTGCTGGCCAGCATCGCCGGAAGCGCTCGGCGTGTAGGTGCAGTCGAGATCCTGCTTGGAGCCGACGATGACACCGATGCCCTTGGAAACGTCGCAATCCAGCTTGCCGACATCGGCCTGGGCGGCGTTTGCAACGACAGGGGCGGCCAGCATGCCGGCTGTGAGGAGGGTAAGAAGACTGGTTTTCATGATGGATCCTGTTCGAAGTTGAAGGTTGCTGTCGGCAGCGCAGTTCATGGGAGCTGACCGCGGGCGCTGCCTGACATCGTCGACGAGGGCTCGCCGATCGACGAAAAGAATAGGGGTGCGGCCGGACCGGATGAAATCGCGCGCTGGTCTAGGCGGGCCAATACGTAAGTTTAGTTCCCCCCGCTTCGAGATGGGCGTATCGTTCTTCCCATCGCCTGAAGCCTCCTCCTGACAGGCGATAGAAATCTCGGTTAAGGCTTCCCGGTGTCCCTCCCCTCCGCCCGAAGCACGGATTGCCCGAGGATCCGCAAATGGCCGCCTTCCGTATTCGGAGGCGGCCTCTTTTTTCAGCATTGCACGATCATCCATCGCAACCGCGCAGCGCCGATGTCTTGGTTTGCTGCCAAGACCTTAGGAATTTCGCTCGGAAACCGTTCGGCCAGGCGAGCCATCAGCACCGCATCACGCGCGTAGGCGGGCACGCTCCATTTCAGACACACGTTCCCTATCGAGCTTTCAACGACAACACCAGGGTCATGGGATTCGAGGGCGAGGCCGCAAATCCATAATGCTCATAGAAGGCCTTGGCTTCGTCGGATATCGCGTGAACCAGAAGGCCTCGAATACCCATGATGTGGGCTGCCTGTTCGGTGCGCAGAACGGCGTCTTGCAACAGCGCGGCTCCGATGCCTTTTCCCTGCCAGTTGCGATCGATGGCCAGACGGCCAAGCACCGCTATGGGAAGAGGATGGGGCATGTTGCGCCGGACTGCTCCCGGCGCGTCAACAACTACGAGCGCTCCCGATGACAGGCAATAATAACCGACGACACGATCGTCCTCGCAAACCACATAGGTTCGCGATACGCCGCTAACCTGATTGGCCCGCGCCCGGCGGCGCAGCCATTCATCGAGGCTGTCGTGCCCGCTGTCGAAGAGCTGGAGATCGTGCGCGGCACCAGGGCGGTGTTGGTCTCTCCGCTGCGGAGGTGCGCGGCAACCGTCGTTCGGAAGCATTCCTCCTTCCAGATTGCCCCTTGCAAGTTCCAATTAGCGAGCCATTGACTTCCAATCAGCCGAGAACGATAGTTCCAATCGTCCGAGATTCGAGGAAGACATGTTCGAGAGGTTTGTAGAGCAGCGGGCGGAGGAAGCCCTTTCGGATACTCCGGTCGCCCTCATCGTAGGACCGCGCCGAGCCGGCAAGACAACACTTGTCCGAAAGATGGGAGAAGCCGGCCGAACCTATATCACCCTCGACGATCAGACGGTTCTCGAAGCCGCCCAATCCGATCCTGCCGGCTTCATTCGCGGCCTGGATCGCGCCATCATCGACGAGATCCAGCGTGCGCCAGACCTGCTGCTGGCGATCAAGAAGACAGTCGATGAGGACTATCGTCCGGGCAGGTTTCTGCTTACCGGGTCGGCAAATGTGCTGACTTTACCGCGGATTGCGGACAGCCTGGCGGGGCGAATGGAGACCATCCGAATGCTGCCGCTGGCAAGGGCCGAGATCGAAGGCCGGACGCCGTCCTTTCTGAAGCACCTTTTCGACGGGAATCTAAAGAGCCCGCGGAACTCTATCATCGGAGACGACTTGGTCCAACTCGTTCTGCTCGGGGGATTCCCCGAAGCGATCAGCCGCAACAGCGAACGACGACGGCAAGATTGGGCACGGTCCTATCTGACTTCTATCCTGACGCGAGATCTCCCGGACATTGCCGATGTGGAGAAGCTGACCGAGTTGCCGAAGTTCGTGCGGCTATTAGCCGAACATACAAGCCAATTGGTCAACTATTCGCAGTTTGGTGGCAGCATCAACGTCAGTCACAAGACTGGGCAGCGTTATGTCGGACTGCTCGAACAGGTGTTCCTGGTCGCAACGGTACAGCCTTGGTTCACCAATACGCTGAAGCGTATCGTCAAGACGCCCAAGCTGCATTTCCTCGATTCAGGTCTGTTGGCCAGTGTGCGCGGGCTCACCTTCGAGCGAGTGAAGGCGGATCGCGGAACATTCGGCGCGCTGCTGGAGAGCTTCGTGTTTTCCGAAGTTCTGAAGCTAATGACGGCGTCGGACCTGCGGTTGACACCATATCATTTCCGAGATCGGGACATGCGCGAGGTCGACATCGTACTGGAACGTGACGACGGGATGATCGCTGGCATCGAGGTCAAGGCCAGCGCCACGGTCAAGGCGGGCGATTTCGGAGGGCTCCGCGCACTTGCAGAGGCCTGCGGAGATCGTTTCGCCTTCGGCGTCGTCCTATACGATAATACAGATGTTGTGCCGTTCGGCGACAAGCTGGCCGCGGTGCCACTGTCCAGCATGTGGGGTTGAGAATGGTCGTAGAAGCCAACTGGAGGACCGCCCAGTACATCGTCGGCCAACGTGTCAGTAGCCGAGAAAAGAAAAAAAGTGAAAAATTCGGGAAATCCCTTTCCGGGTATCCCGCTTTAGCGCGATTAATTGGACGAACGCACCTCATGGCCGCTCGCAAACCGCTGCTGCGCTGGAGCAAGGGGGTGAGATGGCTCGATTGTTGACCAAAACCGAATCGGATGGGACGCCATATATGCGTCCTTCAGGGGTCGAAACCCAGATCGACGAGGCCTCCCGGCTCTCTCCTGCCGATCTGCGGGGCCGTCTCGTGATTACCGATCGCGCCGACCCTCGCTATTTGCGGTCCGAGCGTCTTGTCCACCTCGTTCGGGAGGGGACAGGATCTGAAGCTGCGGCATTCAGGTTATGAGCCTGACTACACATATCCGGCCTGCCCGGAGGCAGCCTAGACGTAGGTATGATTCAGCAATGCGGCTTGCGCGACTACCTTCTCGAGCGTCCGGGACGAAGCCCGGTTCGATCATCAGAGAGACGAGGTACTGTCATGTATCAGGATTCGATTGATCACTTTGCCCAGTCCGGCGAAGAGAAAGCCGAAGAGGTCCGTAGCCACTTTCCTGCCTTCCTGATCGGGGCGGCCATGGCCGGCGCCTATATCGGTTTCGGCGATATCATCATGTTTACCGCCGGCGCTCATGCCGATCCGGCCTGGGCGCATCTCGTCATGGGGGTGGTCTTCTCCTCTGCCCTGACAATCGTCGTCTTTGCCGGCAGCGAGCTCTTCACAGGAACGGCGATGTATATGCCGCTTGCCGTTCTGACGCGGCGCAGCCGTGTTGCCGATATGCTGCTTGTCTGGATCGCGGCCTGGATCGGCAACCTGATCGGCGCCGTGGTGCTCGCCGGCCTCTTCCATCTGGCCGGCGGCGGTGTGCTTCTCGGAGACGGAAGCCAGACGTTCTTTTCGATTGTCTCGGCCAAGATGTCGGCAGGATCGCTGGAGCTTCTTGCCCGCGGTATTCTCTGCAACTGGCTTGTTTGCCTCGCCATCTGGATGGCTGGACGCACGGAAAATGCCGCTGCCAAGATTATGCTGATCTTCTGGCCTATTACGATCTTCGTGGCCGCCGGCTACGAACACAGCGTCGCCAACATGTTCACCTTCTCGATGGCGCTGATGGGCGAGCATCCCGCAAACATCACGCTTGCTGCCGCCGTCCACAATCTCATCTGGGTCACGCTCGGCAACCTCATCGGCGGCGCGGTTTTCATGGCGCTTGGCTACTGGCTACAGGTCCATGGCACCGGCCACGTCTCCTTCGTCCCGGCCCCGGTTCGCGTCCGCGCAAAGGTTTCCGCTGACCACAGCAAGAAGTGAGGCGCGCATGGCCAAGCAGATCACCGTCACCAGCCTTAGCCCATCCGAGCCAGCGCGCTTGCCGCCGCCGGAAGCTCCCGCCGCGCCGGCTGCGCCCTCCCCGGGAGCGGTGGTGTCGTTGAGACGGCTTGCCATTCCCCTTCTCGCCATCACGCTCGTGGGCGCCGGAGTGGCCATCGTGAGCGTCGACTGGAACCGTTGGGTGGCGGGCGCATCGCATCAATCGACGGACGATGCCGTGGTCAGCGCCGATGTCTCGACGCTGAGCGCCCAGATCAGCGGCATCGTCCAGAGCACCCCGGTCACCGACTATCAGGCGGTGACGAAGGGCCAGTTGCTCGCCGAAATCGATCCGCGGGAATATGACGCCGCGGTCGCCGCCTCGAAGGCCAATCTTGCAGCCGCAAACGCATCGCTTGCCAATCTCGCAAACCAGATCGAATTACAAAAGGCCGTCGTGCAAGTGGCTGAAGCGCAGAACGCATCGGCCCTGGCACAGCAGACCCAGACCGAACAGGAGTTCCACCGCCAGACCAGCCTTGGCGGCGCGACCTCGCAACAGCTGCTGCAGCAGGCGCAGGCCGCCTATCTGCAGGCCCAGGCTTCGGTCAAATCGACGGCAGCCTCGATCGCGCAGCAAAAGGCCCAGCTGAACGTTCTCAACGGACAATCCCCGCTGCTGCAGGCGCAGGTGAATGCCGCCCAGGCATCGCTCGATACCGCCCTGATCCACCAGGGCTATGCCCGCATCTACGCGCCTTTCGATGGCGTCATTGGCCGCAGGCTCGTCCATGAAGGCGATTTTGTCGCGGCCGGCACCAGCCTCGTGTCGGAAGTGCCGCTTCCGAACGTCTATATCACCGCGAACTTCAAGGAGACACAGCTTTCCCGGATCACGCCGGGGCGAGCTGCGGAGATTACCATCGACACTTTCCCCGGCCAGTCGCTGCACGGCAAGGTCATCGGCCTGTCTCCGGCAAGCGGCTCGATCTTCGCGCTGCTGCCGCCCGACAATGCGACCGGAAACTATACCAAGGTCGTCCAGCGCATCCCGGTCAAGATCGTCTTCGATCCCGGCCAGCCGCTGGTTGATCGGCTGAAGCCCGGAATGTCGGCCGTCGTCACGGTGGATACCAAGCCGGACCTGGACCAATGAGCGCGGCTCCACGCGCCTTTGGTCCGCTGACCAGCGGCACGACGACCAGCCATCCGTTTCTTATCGTCGCGGCCCTATTGCTCGCCTCCTTCGTGGTAGGCTTCGATACGCGCGTCTTTGCTGTCGGCCTGCCCGATCTCCGTGGCGCCTATTCGCTTGGCTTCGACGAAGCCTCATGGCTCAGTACCGTCGCCAACGCACCGCAAATCCTCATTTCATCGGCGGTCGCCTGGCTTGCCACCGTTTTCGGTGTGCGCCGGGTGATGATCCCGACGACATTGGTCTATGCCTGCATTTCGCTCATTATTCCCATGGTCCATGACGGCGGCGCACTCTTTGCGCTGCACGCGGCGCGAGCCCTTCTGCTCGGCGTCTTCATTCCGGCCACCATCATGGTGATCTTCCGCAATCTCGACATGAAATACTGGCTGATCGGCCTTTCGATCTACGCGCTTCGCGTTCCGCTATCGCAGAATCTCGGCTTCGTGCTCGTCGGCATCTATGATGATTATCTCGGCTGGCAGTGGGCCTATTGGCAGGATGTGATCGTCACGCCGATCATCGCCCTTCTCCTCATCATCGGTGCTCCCAAAGAAGAGATCAATTCAAGCCTGCTCAAGGATGCCGACTGGGGCGGCATGATGCTGCTCGGATGCTCGATGACGATGATTTATGTCGGTCTCGATCAGGGCAACAGGCTGGACTGGTTCAATTCCGGCATCGTCACCTCGCTGCTGGCAGGCGGCACGATTCTCTTCATCGGCTTCCTCATCAATGAGAGTATCGTCGCCAATCCCTGGGCGCATGCGAGCGTGATCCTGTCGCGCAATATCGGTATCGGCTATGCGATCATCATCGCCTTTACCTTTGCAAGTTCCGGCGCCTCGATTTCCATTCCGGGCTTCCTACAGACAGTCGTCGGATTGCGGCCGATCGCCATATCTCAACTCTATATCTTCGGCGCGGTCATTCCGGTCTTTCTGTTCATCGCATTTGCGATCTTCCTGCTGCGCCGGATCGATGCGCGCCTTTGCATCATGATGGGGTTATCGGCGATGGCGCTCGGCTCTCTCTGGGGATCGAACCTCTCCATTACATGGGCGCCCTTTAACTTCCTGCCGGTCGTGCTCCTCCATACGGCCGGGCAATCCTCCGCCTTCTTCGCAACCGTCGTCTACCTGATCGCAAATTCCGACCCGAAACGCTCGACGGCCGTATCCGCCTATATCCAGGTGATCCGGCTCGGTAGCGTCGAACTGGCCCTGAGCCTCTTGAACACCTGGTTCCGACAACGCGAGCAGTACCATTCCAATATCCTGACGGGGCCGATCTCGGGATCGTCGAGCAATCTTCACGGCGTACTGGCTAAGCTCGAGACGCTGTTGGGGACAAGCCATCGCGGGAGTCTTGAAGCCCTCTCCGCAGTTGCGGCTGATATCCATGCGCAGGCAAGCGTGCTTGCCTATGCCGATATCTTCGTCCTGTCCTTCTGTTCTGCGATCGCCGGCCTCGCGCTTGTCGCCTGCATGGGCGCCATGCCCTTCGGACCGCTGCATCCCGATTTCCGCAAGAACCCGCCGGCCGCCGACGCACACCCGGCCTCAGCCGGCTGACCGGGCGACGCTCGATATTCCTTCGAATAAGCCTTGGTACATCGATCGCGGCATGGACGGATTCCGATCTTCGACGCTGTTGGCTATGCTGTCGCGGCGCTGCAGCGGACAGATTTCGGGCGTGCGCATGCCAATATGCGATTGAGGGCCGCGCGGCCCAGGCCAACCTCTGTCTGTTGCGCCGCGAATGATCGTGCCTTCAGCCGTCCCGCGATCGATGCACAAGGCGGCATGGAAGTCGAACGGGTGAGCTATCGCAACCGGCTGAACGATGCGGAAATTAGGCTTGCCTCCTGCCGGCCGCGGCTCGGCGAGGTCTTTGCCTTCACCGTCGAGCTTGCTCTGAAAAAGGCAGAGCTTGACGGCAGGCAGCCGAGGCGACGGCGCTGCGGCCGCCCCTGCGGGCGATCGGCTTCATGCTCATGTGGTAGATCGCTATAGCCCTCCCCTTGTCTTGCGGGCCGTCGGCCCGCGCGCTGAGTTGCGCAACAACTCGTAAGTGCCGCGCCAGCCTCGATTTCCCCTGCTAGGATTGCGACTGACCCTTTGCCCGAGCGAGGCGGACAAGATCATCTGCCGTCTCGACCAGATGCGTCGGAGAAGCGGCTTCGAGCGCCTCGCGCCGAGCGTATTCCCAGGTCACCGCCGCTGACGCCACACCCTGGCTGGCCGCTGCCTCGACGTCTCTCACCTCGTCGCCAACGACGATGGCCTCGGCTGGCGCTCGGCCGGTCGCTCGCAACACACGTCTGATCCGTTTGCCCTTGCCGAAGAGAGAGGCACCGCATTCGAAATGCGTGAACAGGCCGGCCGACGGACCGAGGGCGCGCTCGATGTTGACGCGGCTGTTCGAGCTGACGATCGCGAGCGAGACACCCTGCGCGGCGAGTTCCGAAAGGAGTTTCTCCGTGCTCGGGAAGAGCTCGACGGTTGCAGTGCCGGCGAGTTTGCGCATGTCGCGCGCGATGAAGGGTAGCCGCCAACCTGGGATCCCCAGCCATTTGAGGATTTCGCGATTGGAAAGACCGCGAAGATAATCGATCTCGGAATCGGTGGGCTTCCTGAACCGGTGACGATCGGCCATCTGACGGAGCGCGCCGACCATCCAGGCGCCGCTGTCGGCCAGCGTGCCGTCAAAGTCAAAAAGAAAAAGCTGGTAGGTCGAGGCGATCATGAGTGGCTGAGTAACAGGTCCGAGCCTGCGGATCGAGGGGGGCCGATCTCGACCCATTGTCACGGCAGCCCGTCGGACAGGTCGAAGACAGCGGCGTTGTGCCGTACTTTCGTGCAGTCCCTTGTAGGACGCATGACGCAGGCTCCCGTCATGCATCCAGCCGCGAAACTCGATCTCGGCAATCAACGTCGGCTCGGCGAAGACCAGGTTCTTTCCCTTGAGCGAGACCGCCGGCCTCTTCGTCTTCAATGTGTCGAACAGGTGCAGTGAGCCGGTGCGAATGCTTTTCGCGCCGGTCGTTCTGCGCGCCGCCGGCTACCCGGATGCGGGAGCGTATACCTATGGGGAACGGCGACTAGACCTGCGTATAGATGCGCCGATGCCCGCCCGGACGTAGCCTTCTCCCACAGAATTGATCGGCAGGACACAGAAGCGCCGGTCAGGCTGCAGATAATCGGCAGTCTGACCCCCGGCTTCGGCACCAGCCCGTCAATTCAGGAGACAGATACGGAGGCCGCCCGATGCCGGCGGCCGTTGCAGCATAATTCAACCTTTAGTCTATGGAGCCGGCAGTGACATCCATCCGTACCGTGATTGAACCCCGTCGTCGCCCGAAACCGGCGATCCTCGCTGCTGCCGCCATTCTCGCCATTGCGGGCGGTTCGGCCGCAGCCTTCTGGTTTGCAGGGACGGAGCCGACCATTGCCGCACCGGAGCCTAGCACGCCGGCGGTGCCAGTCGAGGTCGCGACGCCTGCCGTTACCGACGTGCCTGTCTATCTCGACGGCCTTGGCACGGTGCAGGCGAACTATACGGTCAATATCACGACGCGTGTCGACGGAGAGCTCCAGAGCGTGATGTTTGTCGAGGGACAGGCCGTCAAGAAGGGCGATGTGCTCGCCATCATCGACCCGCGCCCTTTCCAGGCAGCCGACGATCAGGCTGCCGCCAAGATCAAGCAGGACCAGGCCGATCTCGCCAACGCCCAATATCTGCTCGGCAAGGACCAGAAACTGGGCCAGCAGCAGATCGTCACGCAGGAAACCGTCGAGCAGCAGCAAAGCATGGTGGCAAGTGCACAGGCACAGCTTGCGCAGGATCAGGCCGCCAAGGAGGCCGCTGACGTGTCGCTCTCTTATACCGAGATCCGCTCACCGATCGACGGCCGCACGGGTATACGTCGGGTCGATCCCGGCAACGAAGTCCAGACGACCGATACGACCCCGATCGTCACCGTCACCCAGACGCAGCCAATCACTGTCATCTCCACGCTGCGTGAGGACGATCTCGATGCAGTGCGCAACGCGCTGAAGGCCGGCCCGGTCGCGGTGACGGCGATGTCGATGGACCAGTCGCAGCAGCTTGCGTCAGGCACGCTCTCGCTCATCGACAACGAAATCGATCAGGCAAGCGGCACGATCCGCATTAAATCGATTTTTGAGAACAAGGATGATGCGCTCTGGCCTGGTCAATTCGTGACGCTGAGGGTCAAGCAGCAGACGCTCCAGAAGGCCGTGACCATTCCTTCCGCAGCACTTGAGCGGGGAGAGGACGGCTTCTTCGTCTACGTTATCGATGCCGCCGGCACGGCTGCCGTGCGCAAGGTCACCCCCGGGCCGATCGAGAGCGGCCGCGCCGTCATCGAAAAGGGCCTTTCCGGCAACGAACAGGTCGTCACGTCGGGCCAGTATCGGCTGGATGTCGGCACTCATGTCAGCATTCAACAGGCGGCCGCCACGCAAGCCGCCAGCAAGGAATAGGCCATGTCGATCTCCTCCTGGTTCATCGAGCGGCCGATCGCCGCCTCGCTAATGATGGCAGGCCTTTTCGGCATCGGTATCGTCGCCTACCCTCTCCTGCCGGTGGCACCTCTGCCACAAGTCGATTTTCCAACGATCCAGGTCTCGACACAGCTCCCCGGCGCCGATCCGAAGACGATGGCATCGGCGGTAACCCAGCCGCTGGAGCGGCAGTTCGGGCAGATCCCCGGCGTCACCCAGATGACCTCGACGAGTACGCTCGGCTCGAGCGCGATCACTCTGCAATTCGATCTGTCGCGCGACGTCGACAGCGCCGCCCAGGACGTGCAGACCGCAATCAACGCAGCCGGAGGACAATTGCCGACGGACCTGCCCTCGCCGCCGACCTATCGTAAGGTCAATCCCGCCGATCCACCGGTCATGGTTCTTGCGCTCACTTCAGATACCCTGCCGCTGACGCAAGTCGACGATTTTGCCGAAAGCGTACTCGCGCAGCATGTCAGCCAGATCGACGGCGTTTCGCAGGTTCTGATCTTCGGACAGCAGAAGCCGGCCGTGCGCCTGCAGATCGATCCCGGCAAGATCGCCGAGATGGGACTTTCCCTTGAGGATATCCGCAGTGCGGTGACATCCATCACCAGCAACGCGCCGAAAGGCAGCGTGCAGGGTGCGGAACACACTTATACGATCTACGACAATGACCAGCTCCTGAAGGCCGCGCCCTGGAACGCTTCGATCGTCGCTTATCGCGACGGCGCTCCGGTCCGCATCAGCGATATCGGCCAGGCGATCGACGGACCGGAAAACGATCAGTTGGCGGCCTGGGCCGATGGCAAGAGGGCTATCCTCCTGCCGATCTTCAAGCTTCCGGGCGCCAATATCATCGATACGGTCGGCGCGATCCGCGCTGCCCTGCCGCAGTTGCAAGCGATCGCACCAGCGGCACTCCACATCTCCATCCTCAGCGACCGGACGACCACCATCCGCGCCTCGGTGGCAGATGTCGAAACGACGCTTGTCATCACCATCGCCCTTGTCGTCATGGTGATCTTCATCTTCCTGCGCAATGTCTGGGTAACGGTGATCCCGAGCGTAACCGTGCCACTGGCGCTTCTCGCAACCTTGGCGCTGATGTATGTCGCTGGCTTCAGCCTCGACAACCTCTCACTGATGGGCTTGAGCATCGCCGTCGGTTTCGTCGTCGACGATGCGATCGTGATGGTGGAGAACATCCATCGTCATATGGAAATGGATAAAACGCCGAAACAGGCGGCAATCGATGGCGCGCGCGAAATCGGCTTCACCATCATTTCGATCAGTATCTCGCTCGTCGCCGTCTTCATTCCGCTGCTCCTGATGGGCGGCATTGTCGGCCGGCTATTCCGGGAGTTCGCAATCACAGTGACGATGACGATCGTCGTCTCAGCGATTGTTTCGTTGACCATCACACCGATGATGAGCTCACGCTTCCTGAAGCCGGAAAAAGACGCCAACCATAGCAGGCTTTATGCAATGAGCGAGAAGGCGTTCGACGGGCTTCTTGCCGCCTACCGCTACACGCTCGATATCGCGCTGCGCCATCACCGGCTGACCATGACAGTCTTCATCGCTTCGCTTGCGGCAACCGGCTTCCTGTTCGTCAATATTCCCAAGGGCTTCTTCCCGATCCAGGACACCGGCCTGATCACCGGTACACTCGAAGCCGCGCAGGATATTTCCTTCGCTGAAATGTCGCGCCACCAGCTCGAGGCAGGCAATATCGTTGCCAGCGATCCCGGGGTTGCGACCGTCGGCATGGCCGTCGGCAGCGGAGCGGGCCAGACCGTCAATAACGGCCGCATGTTCATCACGCTAAAGCCTGAAGACCAGCGCGATGCCTCGGCAAGCGAAATCATCAACCGGCTTCGTCCGAAACTCGCGCAGATGCAGGGTGCAGAACTCTTCCTGCAGCCGGCGCAGGATATCAATGTCGGCGGCCGCGCCTCGGCCACGCAGTTCCAATATACGCTGCAGGACGGCAATGCCGACGAGTTGGACGACTGGGCAGCCAAGCTGCTCGCCACATTCAAGACGCTGCCGGAGCTGACCGATGTCGCCACCGACCAGCAGAATAGCGGCGCCACCGTGACGCTTACAATCGACCGTGACCAGGCATCGCGCTTCGGCATCGCGCCACAGATGATCGACGATACGCTTAACGATGCTTTCGGCCAGCGCCAGGTCACCCAGTATTTCACCGACCTGAACAGCTACCATGTGGTTCTCGAGCTTGCGCCGCAGTTCCAGAAGTCGCCGCTGGCGATCAACGGCCTCTACATCAAATCGCCGCTGACCGGCGAGCAGGTTCCCTTAAACCAGCTCGTCAAGCAGACGACGGAACCGACGGCCGTGCTTGCCGTCAACCACCAGAGCCAGTTTCCGGCCGTTACACTCTCCTTCAACCTTGCAAAGGGGACCGCACTCAGCCAGGCGGTTGCCGCGATCAGCAAGGCTGAAGCCGATCTCGGCAAGCCGGCAACCGTCATCGGCACGTTCCAGGGCAACGCTCAGGCCTATCAGAGCTCGCTCTCAAGCGAACCGCTGCTGGTGCTTGCAGCGATTGCCGTGATCTATCTGATCCTCGGCGTACTCTACGAGAGCTATTTCCACCCGCTGACGATCCTGTCGACGCTCCCCTCCGCGGGCCTCGGTGCTCTCGCCATGCTCTGGGCCTTCGGCTTCGACTTTACCGTGATCGCGCTGATCGGCGTGATCCTGCTGATCGGCATCGTCAAGAAGAACGGCATCATGATCGTCGACTTCGCCATCGCCGCCCAGCGCGAGCAGGGACTGTCGCCGGAAGACGCAATCCGTCAGGCTTGTCTCCTGCGCTTCCGCCCGATCATCATGACGACAGCGGCGGCACTTCTTGCCGGCCTGCCGCTGATGCTCGGCCACGGCACCGGCTCGGAACTGCGCCAGCCACTCGGCTACGCCATGGTCGGCGGTCTGCTCATCAGCCAGGTGATGACGCTTTACACCACTCCGGTCGTCTACCTCTACCTGGAAAAGCTGAGCGAATTCGTCAGCCGCAAACGACCCGCCATCGCCGGCGCAGATGCCCCGGCGGAATAATCCACCCAATCGACACGAAAGGAGTAAAACAATGGAACCTCTCTCTAGACGCACGGTCCTTGCCCTCGGAGCGATGGGCGGAACGGCACTTGCGGCTGGTGCTGCGCGCGCGGCGAGTTTCGGCAATCCCGACCAGCCGGCCGAGGGTGCGATCAACGCCAATCCAGCCGGCCTTTCCGATCCCGGCCCGAAGAACCCTGCCATCAACGACCAGTTTCCTTCATTCGGCAATCCGCCGGCAACTGATGTCGGCGACATGCAGCTCTTCTGGGGATCATTCAACAATGCGCCCAAGCGCATCCAGAACGGTGGCTGGGCACGGCAGGTGACGAAGGCCGATTTTGCAATTTCCGAAGCGGTCTCCGGCGTCAACATGCGCCTTGGTCCCGGCGGCATCCGCGAGATGCACTGGCACCGGGCTTCCGAATGGGCGATCATGACCAATGGCCGCTGCCGGGTGACCGTGCTTGATCCGCAGGGCCGCCCCTATGTGCAGGACGTCGAGGCAGGTGATCTCTGGTATTTTCCAGCCGGTTTCCCGCATTCACTGCAGGGCCTTGGGCCCGAGGGCGCCGAATTCGTCCTCGTCTTCGACGAGGGCGACCAATCCGAATACGGCACGCTGCTCCTGACCGACTGGCTGGCACATACGTCGCCGGAGCTGCTTGCCAAGAACTTCGGCGTGCCGCAGGACATTTTCAAGAACATCCCGTTGCAGGATCTCTGGATCTTCCAGGGCAAGGAACCAGGTCCGCTTTCGGCTGACCAGGAAGCCGTTGCTTCTGCTGGCCTGCCGCCCTACCCTTTCACCTACCGGCTGACGGCATCGGCACCGCTGAAGCAGAATGCGTCGGGCACGATCCAGCTTGCCGACAGCAGCATCTTCAAGGTCTCCAAGACGATCGCTGCGGCGATCGAGACGATCAAGCCGGGTGGCGTGCGTGAAATGCACTGGCATCCGAATGCCGACGAATGGCAGTACTGGATCAAGGGCGAAGGCCGCATGACGGTGTTCGACGCCGGCCCGCGCAGCCAGACCGCCGATTTCCGACCCGGCGATATTGGTTATGTCAAACGCAGCCAGGGCCATATCATTGAGAATACTGGCAAGACCGATCTGCAATTCGTCGCCGTCTTCAAGGTCGCCGAATATCAGGAAGTCGGGCTCTCTTCGTGGCTCACGCATACGCCGGCCGCCCTCGTTGCCCAACATCTCAATGTCAGCGTCCAGGACATTGCGAAATTCCCTTCCGACCAGCCGGGGATCATGCCCAAGGGCTGACCCCGGGGTATCATGCCTAACGGTTGATCCCTTGTATTAAGGCTGCGAGACACCACCTCCGCCATGGCAAATGGCGGAGGTTTTTGACGTTGCCCGAAAACCGGCACTCCCTTTCCGGCCTATACAAAAAAATCTGCGTCGCCTCGGAATAAAATCTGCGATGCTTTCGTATACTCAATCATGGAACGGAAAGAACGCCCCTTCGATGTCATCGGTCAGCTCGCAGCGCTTCGTCGCTACGCGCGCTCGCTGGTGCGCAATTCGGACGAGGCGGAGGATCTTGTGCATGACGCGCTGGTCCGGGCCTTCGAGAAGCGCAAGAGCTTCCGCAGCGGCGGAAACCTGCGCACTTGGCTGCTTTCCATTCTGCACAACGCGCATATCGACCGCGTGCGGCAGACCCGCTCGCTGACGCGCCGCCATGACGAGGCGGCGGTCGAGGCGGAGCAGTCGCTGCCGGCCGGACAGGAGCATGCGGTGCGCCTGCAGCAGGTGCGCAACGCCTTTTTCGATCTGCCGGAAGAGCAGCGTGAAGCGCTGCATCTCGTGGCGATCGAGGATCTGTCCTATCAGGAAGCGGCCAATGCGCTCGGCATTCCTGTCGGCACGCTGATGTCGCGTATTTCTCGCGCTCGCGCCCAGTTGCGCGAGTTCGAAGAGAAGATGCCGCGCATTGCGCATCTGAAATTAGTTGGAGGGAACGGCAATGAAGGCGATTGATCCAATCATCGATGCCGATCTCGACGCCTATGTAGACGGCGAGCTCGATGTTGCACGGCGTATCCAGGTGGAATCCTATCTGTCGGAGAATCCGGCGATCGCCGCCAAGGTCATGGCCGATCTCAGCATGAAGGGCGAGTTGCGCCTGGCGCTGGCCGGCGAAAGCGCCTTTGGCCGCCCCGAAACGCGCGATGCCGCCCGAAAGCTGGAACGCGGTCTTTCCTATGGTCGCATCCTGCATTCGGTGCAGCGCATCGCTGCTGTCGGTGTTCTGCTTGCCGCCGGCTGGGTGGCGCATAATTCCTTCGGCGCCTTTACGGCAACGGAAGTCGCAGCTTCTGTTCCAGCACCGGCCTATGTCGAGGATGCAGTGCGCGCCTATCGCACGGCAGCGCTTCGTGAAACCATCCCGTCGCAGACGGCGCCGGCCTACAGCGCAGAGGAAATCCGCGCTGCGACCGCAATCGTGATGCCCGAACTGCCAAAGGACTGGAAGGTTGCCGATGTGCAAATCTTCCCGTCGGATTTTGGCCCGAGCGTCGAAATGGCAATCGAGGAGACCGACGGCAAGCGCCTGTCGCTCTTTGCGGTGCGGCCGGGCGCCTTCGAGGTGAAGCCGGTCAGCCACGTTGCCCTTGAAAAGACAGAAGCCGCCTACTGGCAGATCGGCGACGTTGCTTACGCGCTTATCGCCGACAACAGCGGCACCAATCTCGATCAGGCAGCCGAACGGCTGGCCCGATCGCTCTACTAGTTCAACCGAGGAGATCAGTTTATGAACCCGATCAATCCCCGTTATGGTTACGGCTCCGGCGCCCAGACACAGGCTCTTTTTGATGAAGGCCTGCGCCAGCACATGCTGCGCGTCTATAATTACATGGCGCTCGGCCTCGTCATCACCGGCATCGTTGCCTTCATCGTCGGCTCGACCCCGGCGCTCTACGTGCCGATTTTCCAGACGCCGCTCAAGTGGGTGGTGATGCTGGCACCGCTCGCCTTCGTGTTCTTCTTCTCGTTCCGCATCCAGTCGATGTCGTCGAGCACCGCACAGATGACCTTCTGGGCCTTCTGCGCCGTGATGGGCCTGTCGCTCGCCTCCGTCTTCCTGGTCTTCACCAAGACGAGCATCGCGCAGACCTTCTTCATCACTGCTGCCATGTTCGGCGCAATCAGCCTCTATGGCTACACGACGAAGCGTGACCTCTCGAAGATGGGTTCGTTCCTGATGATGGGCCTGTTCGGCATCATCATCGCCGGTATCGTCAACATCTTCCTGGGTTCGTCCGCCCTGCAATTCGCCATCTCGGTGATCGGCATCGTCGTCTTCGTCGGTCTAACCGCCTACGACACGCAGAGCATCAAGGAACAGTATTCGGAAAACTACGATCAGGAATCGAACCAGAAGCTGGCCGTCTTCGGCGCGCTCTCGCTCTACCTGAACTTCGTCAACATCTTCCAGCTTCTGCTCAACTTCACGGGCGAGCGGGAATAAGGATCGCGCTTCTGGGGGCAATGGAAGCGCAGAGCGCCCGGTTCGAAATCTGTGACAGGATGGCGGATCGGGTGCTCACCCTAAAGGAAACGGCCGGGCTTGATGCCCGGCCGTTTTCGTTTGTCTTACTTCACATACCTAATAGTGCAATCGGTTACTGCAAGTGTTATATGAGGTAGATTGTCGACAAGTAGGAACCTGGGAGCCTTCTCATGGCTTTAAGTATCAAAGACCCGGAGACGGAGAGGTTAGCCCGTCTGCTAGCGGAACGAACCGGCGAAACGATTACCGTCGCGACACGACGGGCACTCGAAGATCGCCTTCGTCGCTCTGGAGCCGATATTCGCAAAGCCGCCCTCCTTGAGGATCTTGCGGCCAGCCGAAAGCGCTGGAGTGCGATGGCGATTGCAGATACTCGCAGCGCAGACGATATTATCGGCTACGATGACCACGGGCTGCCGATCTGATGGTCATCGACACTTCGGCCATTGTCGCAATCGCCCTTAACGAACCTGACGCAGCGTCTTTCGAACAGCGCATAGCAGACGATCCGGTTCGCCTGATCTCGGCAGCTACACTTCTCGAGGCGGCCATGGTTCTCGAAACGCGGCTTGGGGAAGGAGGCGGTAGTGAACTCGATCTTTGGCTTTATAAAGCCAGCGTCGAGATCATTGCAGTTGACGCCGACCAGACGGATCAAGCTCGCCGTGCTTGGCGTCGCTTCGGTAAGGGACGTCATCCAGCCGGCTTGAATTTCGGCGATTGCTTTTCTTATGCCCTTGCCAGCGTCACACAGGAACCTTTGCTCTATAAAGGTAATGATTTCTCACAAACCGATATAGCTACAGCCTGAGATCGGCTGTCGGATCAAATGATGCCCCAGGCCCGGTAGCGGCCACGGCCGGTGATCTCGCGGATGCCGATCTCGTTGATCAGGTTCAGCGCACCGCGCTGCGTGACGCCAAGCTCACGGGCGATCATGGCGGCCGACACCATCGGCCGCGACAGGATGAAGTCGGCAAGCTGTGGCAGGCTGCTGTTCGAGCGGCGGCCACGAAAGCGCAGCTCCATCTGCGTGCGCGCCAGCGACAGGCGGTCGATCTCCTTGAGGCCGGTGATCGCACTCTCTCGCATCGCATCGAGAAAAGCCTGCAGGCGTGCGACGCGATCACGCGAGCGCCGGCGTTCGTGACGAATCTGCTTCAGTCCGGTGTGAAAAGAAAAGAGATGCGAGGTGACCTTGCCTCTGAGACGCAGGCTACTGGCAATCAGCAGGCCACCCAGCCAATGCTGCCGGCGCAGCGGCTCGATCCGTTCCCAGGCGTCGAAGAGGATGGCTGCGGCTAGGCTGGGCGGCAGGTCCTCGACGAGCGCGATCAGACCACGCCATTCCCGAAGCCGTTCCTCCTCGTTCCATTCGTCGTCGCCGAACAAGCCGAGCGGATCGTCATCGCGCTGCAAGGGCGCCGCTCCCTCCAGCTCTTCCGCAACAGGCTTTCCGGCATGACGGTCGAGAAGTTGTTGCGAGCGGGCGAGCAGAGCATCGAGCTCGGCGATTTCGGCGGCAAGCGGCGCTTCTTCATCCTCATCGTCAGGTTCGTGCCCGATGGGTGCTGGACCTGTCGACTCCGGCGCCATCTCCTCCCCTTCCAGCGGGCTCGCGGTCAGCACGCCGAGGCCCGTCGCACTGAGCGCCCAGCCGGAATCGGCCGTCTCGATCCGCCGCCGTGTGCGCAGGACAGAGTGGGCGATCGTCAGCTCATGGCTCGGCGCGCGGCTGTCCATATGGGCATCGTGCAGGACGAGATCCTCGATATGCACGAGCTCGCCCGCCACCCACAGCGCGCCGGCTGCATCGAAGAAATGGCTGCGCGCGGCAAAGCCCTGTCCCACCGGGGAACGGGCCGCCCGCTCATCGAGCCGCGCCAGTGCATCCTCGGCTCCGGCGATGGCCGGAAGCAGCGTCTGGAGCGTTGCAGCGTCTATATCGTAGCGCATTGTTAGGCTTAATGGATTCTCACAAAGGGAAGCGAAACCTTCATTTGCTTCCGTCAGTTATCGCATGACGGAAGCATGCGAACAACGTCATGGCTGGCCAGCTCAAGGTTTTCACCCGGTTTTTCGGATAGGATCATATGTCTTTGTCGATGCGCGGAACAATCGCTCCAACTGTCAGGTGAAGTCGTACCATCGACCAGTGCGCTTCGTCGCGATCCCCGCTCCGGCTCGGAGCTCCCTCTGCGGCCTACTTCCCGCCGCCTCCCGGCTTTCCGGCCTTGTAGGCTTCATAGAGCTCGTCGAGGCGGTCCGAAAGATAGGCACCGAAATCCGGCGCGTCACCGGTCTTCAGGGCGATGGTGAAGGATGTGCCGGAACTCTTGATGCGGCCGGCGATCTTGCCCCCGCTTGCAGGCTTCCAGTCATACTCGACACTCTCGGGTTTGACCTCATCTTTCTTGGAGAGTTCGGCCACAAGAAGTTCGAAACGGCGATCGCTCTCCACAGCGTTGAATGTGGACGAACCAATCAGCTTGGTCAGACGTGAAACGGCAGCCTCGGTCCAGTCTTGGGCAAGCGCCATCCAGCGTCTACGGCCGATGCCAGGTGCGGCACCGACGGCCTGGATGATATCGGGGGGAATAGCCTTTGCCACGGAGATGAGCTTCGACAGTTCCGTCTTGTCGGTCGAGAGCGCCTTCATGATAACAGAGCGATCGAACTTCTTCAGTTCGAGATTGAGCGCGAAGGCGGCGCGCTCGATATAGGAGAGATTGCGGCGCGCAGAGTTTTCGATGCCTTGCGCAATGACGAGATCTGTATCGTCGAGCTTGCGGATGACCGCCTGCACCTTGCGGCCGAGCAGCTTGACGGCCTGGAGGCGGCGATGGCCATAGGCGACCTGGTAGCGCCCGTCGTGATGCGGATTGCGCCGCACCAGGATCGGCACTTCCTGGCCGTTCTCGGCGATCGACTGCACGAGTTCGTCTTCGAGATCGAGCGGCTCATCAGCGAGGCGATCGCGGATGAAGGACGAATCGATCAGCTCAGGGTCGAGTTCGACGATATGTTCGCCTGACAGCAGGGCCTCCTCCATCGCCCTGCTCTCTTCCTCCATGCGGCCGAGTGTCAGGGCCATGGTGCGCACCGGACCGGCTGCACCGCGCGCAGCGGTTTCCTCGAAGTTGGCCGCGGCCAACTCCTGCGCCGTGTCGGTGAACAATCCCTTCAGTCGATCTCGTCTGCTCATGTGCGGCCCCATGCTTTATGGATGCTGGTGATAATTTCGCCGTTGGCGGCGTTAACCGATTCCAGTGCCCGGTCATAGGTGGAGCGGCGAACCTGCCCCTTTTCAATTTCATAAAGGGTCTGCTTGGTCAGGCCCGCATCGGCAATTGCCGTCGATTTCAGGATGGTCGCCGTCAGCACATCATCCCCGAAGAGACTGCGCAAGAGTGCCACGATCTGCGACTGCGGCGCGTCAAAAGGCTCATGGCGGGTGACGACATATTTGATGAAATCATGCTGCAGGTCGCCGCCGGCCTTGCGCACCACCGACAAGAGGTCGGACGTCATCAAGAGGAATTGCGACATGGAGGCGACATCAACCATTTGCGGATGGATGGTGATGAGAAGCGAGGTGGCGGCGCAGACGGCGCCGAGCGTGAGATAGCCGAGCTGTGGCGGGCAGTCGATGACGACGATATCGTAATCCGCCTCAACCTCGGCGATTGCATTGCCGACGCGCCGAAAGAATAGCTCCTCCGGCTTCTGACGATCATTCAAGGCACGCGGCGTTTCATGCTCGAACTCCATCAGTTCGAGATTGCCCGGGACCATATCGAGACCGTCGAAATAGGTCTTACGGATAATATCCTTCAACGGGCGTCGTTGCGCATCGTAGCGGATCGCACCATAGAGCGTGTCGCCATCGCCGAGATCGAATTCCGGCTGAACGCCGAGCAGGGAGGAGAGCGAGGCCTGCGGATCGAGATCGATCGCCAGAACACGATAGCCTTCCAGCGCCAGATGCTGCGCCAGATAAAGCGTCGTCGTCGTCTTGGCCGAACCGCCCTTGAAATTGGTGATCGCAATCGTCTGCAGCTTCTCGCTGTCGCGGCGCCAGGGCAGGTAGGAGAGCGCATCCTTCGGCTTGATCTTCGCCATATGTTGGCGCAACTCGTTGATCTGGCCGAGCGTGTAGGAGCGGCGGCCATTCTGCGAGACGTCCGGCTGCGGACCCTTACCGTCCAAGGAAAGCTGGCGAAGATAGCCATCGGAGACGCCGATCATCTGCGCCGCCTCACCCGAGGTGAATGTCCGCAGCGTCTTTTGCGAAAGCGGCGGGAAGAGCCTTTCTCGCAGCAGCTTCAGCTGGCGTGAAAGCTGCATGGCGTGCCGTTCGATGCGAACGTCCGTCGTCGATACGCTAATGTTGTCCAAAACACTTGCCCCTTCTTAAAGCGCTTTTCTGTCAACATAGCGTCAAAAAGCGTATCGAAGATGACATGATTCGGGGATAGCGACAATAAACGGTTCGCTAACCACACAGATAGAAAGTTGGCCGCGGCCAACTTCCGGGTCCGCCCTTGCCAAAGGCTTGCTTTGGCGGCACAAACCGCTGGAAATCGCGAGGCAGAAAGCGTGCGGCATATCCACATCATCGGTATCGGAACGGGCAATCCCGAACATCTGACCATCCAGGCGATCAACGCCATGAACGCGGCAGACGTCGTGTTCATCCCGACCAAGGGTGCCGCGAAGGCGGATCTTGCCGAGGTTCGCAGGGAAATCTGCGAGCGATATTTGACCCGCGAAGGTGTGGGCATCGTTGAATTCGAGGTACCGAAGCGCGTGACCCAGGACCGGAGTTACGTCCAGAGCGTAGACGACTGGCATGCTGCGATCGCCCATATCTATGAAGGACTGATCGGCGACCTGCCGGAAAACGGTGCCGGCGCCTTCCTCGTCTGGGGCGATCCGAGCCTCTATGATAGCACGATCCGCATTGTCGAACGGGTGCGCAACACCGGTGCCTGCTCCTTCGACTATCATGTCGTTCCCGGCATCACCAGCATCCAGGCGCTGGCCGCAAGCCATCGCATCCCTGTCAATCTCGTCGGCAAGCCGGTCGAGATCACCACCGGCCGGCGGCTGGCTGAAACGGGGCTGACGCGTGAGAGCACCGTCGTCATGCTCGATGGCGAACAGGCCTTCTCGAAGATCGACGATCCCGAGGCGGAGATCTTCTGGGGCGCCTATCTCGGCACGGAGAACGAAGTGATCCGCTCGGGCCGGCTTGGCGATATCGCTGACGACATCCTCCGGCTCCGGGCCGAAGAGCGCGAGCGGCATGGCTGGATCATGGATATCTATCTCCTGCGCAAGGGACGGGACTTCGAAGAGTAGCCGTCCCCATATCCAACCCCGATCTCGCTTTGCTGCATCCGGCGCGATCATGTAAGACATGGGCCAAAGGATGGTTGAATGCGCAGCGCTGCCGGCAAGATCTTGGAAGCAGAAAGCCCTGATATAACAGGCATGCACCGTGGCGCCTGCCCGGCGCTCGCAGCCCCCATGCAAACCGGCGATGGTCTGCTCGTTCGCCTGCGGCCAGCGGGCGGCGCACTCACTATCTCCCAGTTCCGGCAGTTGGTCTCGGCAGCGGCGCGACATGGAAACGGTATTCTTGAAATCACCGCCCGCGGCAATTTGCAGATCCGGGGTCTTGAGACCGGTTCCGTCGGGCCGCTGGCGGCGGAGATCGATGCCGCCGGCATCATTGTGCCTGAGGGCGTTGCGATTGAGATGTCGCCGCTGCACGGCGTCGATGCCGACGAGATCGCCGATGCGGCGGACATGGAAGCGGAACTGCGCAGCAAGCTCGGCGACCTTCTGAGCTCTCCGCACCTTGCTCCGAAACTCTCCATCCTGATCGATGGGGGCGGTGAGTTTTCACTTTCCGCGCTCGTTGCCGATATCCGCATCGCAGCACAACCCGCCGGACAATGGCTGGTCTCAATCGCCGGCGATGATGCGGGCGCGACGCCACTGGCCCTCGGCAATGCGGATGCCACCGTCAATGCGGTCGGCGATTTGCTCCAGATGCTGATTACGCGCGGCAGGCGCGCTCGCGCCCGCGACATCGACGCAGCAATACTGCGCGCCCATTATCCGCAGATCGATAGCATCCGATCTACCTGTTCCGCGCAACGGAAATCGTCCTTCGTCGGTGTTACGAGACTGGGGAATGGCAGCACGGTATTCGGGGTGCGCCTGAAGTTCGGTCAGGCAAGGGCCGCCGATCTGCTCTCCTTTCTCACTTCAGCCGAAAGCGCTGGCGCAAGGGAAATCCGGCTGGCTCCGGATCGTGGTTTCTTCGTGATTGGTCTGGCCGAGACGGCAATGCTGACTATTCAAAAAGTAGCCGTCGATCATGGCTTCAGCGTCACGGCGAACGAGCCGACCGAGCAGATCGCTGCCTGCGCCGGGGCAGGGGCCTGTGCCTCGGCCTTCTACGATACCAGAGCTCTCGCCAACCAGTTGATCGACCAAATTCCCGCGCTCTTCGACGGCTCGCTGAAGCTTCACCTCTCCGGCTGTGCGAAAGGTTGCGCGCATCGGCGCGCGGCTCTCGCGATTGTCGGTTCGGCCGTAGGTTACGACTTCATCGTCAACGGGCTCGCGGCAGACAGACCGGCTGCAAGGATTGCTGGCGAACGGATCGATTTCGCTATAGAGAGGCTCGCCCGGCTGATCAAAGACAAAAGAGGCGCCAGCGAGTCGAGTGCCGATTGCCTGAAGAGGCTTGGGCCCAACGGCCTCGCCGAGGCGCTGCAACAGGAATAGCAATGCCAGACTACGACTATATCCGCAGCGGAGACGCAATCTACGAGCGCTCCTTCGCAATCATTCGCAGCGAAGCCGATCTCTCGCGTTTTTCGCCAGAGGAAGCCGATATTGCTGTCCGCATGATTCATGCCTGCGGGTTGGTCGAAGCCGTACAGAACTTCGTCTTTTCACCCGATTTCGTCCATGCCGCGCGCATCGCCCTGCAGGATGGCGCCCCGATCTTCTGCGATGCGGAGATGGTGTCGCATGGCGTGACGCGGGCCCGGCTGCCGGCTCAGAACGAGGTGATCTGCACTCTGCACGATCCGCGCACCCACGAGCTTGCCCATCAGACCGGCAATACCCGCTCGGCTGCCGCTATCCATCTCTGGCTCAACCGGCTCGCCGGCAGCGTGGTTGCGATCGGCAACGCACCGACGGCCCTCTTTCATCTTCTCGAATTGTTGCGCGACGGCGCGCCGAAGCCGGCGGCGATCATCGGCATGCCGGTGGGCTTTGTCGGGGCTGCCGAATCCAAGGATGCGCTTGCCGAAAATTCCTATGGTGTTCCCTATGCGATCGTACGCGGCCGGCTCGGCGGCAGCGCTATGACGGCCGCCGCCATCAATGCGCTTTCGAGGCCCGGCCTATGAGCGGCCGTCTGATCGGCGTCGGCACCGGACCCGGCGATCCAGAGCTCCTGACCGTCAAGGCGGTGCGCGCCATCGAGGGTGCCGACGTGATTGCCTATTTCGCCAAGCAGGGCAGAGGCGGCAATGGCAAGGCAATCGTCGAACATTTGCTGAAGCCCGGCATTGAGCTTCTGCCGCTCTATTATCCTGTCACGACCGAACTCAACAAAGACGACCCGATCTACCAGAGCCGCATCACAGATTTCTACAATGCATCCGCCGATGCCGTTGCCCTTCATCTCGAGGCAGGCCGCACGGTCGCCGTCCTCAGTGAAGGCGATCCGCTCTTCTATGGTTCTTACATGCATCTGCATGTGCGGCTGTCGCAGCGCTATCCGACTGAAGTCATTCCCGGCATCAGCGCCATGTCCGGCTGCTGGTCGCTGGCGGGCATGCCGATCGTCCAGGGCGACGACGTGCTCTCCGTCCTGCCGGGCACGATGGGCGAGCAGGAGCTGACCCGCCGCCTCGCCGATACCGAGGCTGCCGTCATTATGAAAGTGGGCCGCAACCTGCCGAAGATCCGCCGTGCTCTGGAGGCGGCCGGACGTCTTGGCGACGCGCTCTATGTCGAACGCGGCACCATGGCAAATGCCGCAATGGTCAAGCTTGCCCAACGGGGCGAGGGCGATGCGCCCTATTTCTCGCTGGTGCTGGTGCCCGGCTGGGAGGCCAACCGATGAGCGGGCGGCTATTCGTCATCGGCACCGGTCCCGGCAATCCGGAGCAGATGACCCCGGAAGCGCTGGCCGCCGTGGAAACGGCCACTGATTTCTTCGGCTACGGTCCCTATCTTGATCGCCTGACATTGCGCGCCGATCAGACCCGTCACGCTTCCGACAATCGCGAGGAACTGGACCGGGCAGGGGCTGCTTTGACGCTCGCCACCAGAGGTGCTGATGTCTGCGTCGTCTCCGGCGGCGATCCCGGCGTCTTTGCCATGGCCGCCGCCGTCTGTGAAGCGATCGACAAGGGGCCGGCGGAATGGCGCGGCGTCGATCTCACCGTTCTGCCCGGCATCACCGCCATGCTGGCGGTTGCCGCGCGCGTCGGTGCACCGCTCGGGCATGATTTCTGTGCGCTGTCGCTGTCGGACAATCTGAAGCCCTGGGCCATCATCGAAAACCGCCTGGCGCTTGCGGCAAAAGCCGGCTTCGTCATTGCCCTTTATAATCCGATCAGCAAGGCTCGACCCTGGCAGCTTAGCACGGCCTTCGAACTGCTGCGCCAACATCTACCGGCAACCACGCCCGTCATCTTCGGACGTGCGGCTGGGCGGCCCGACGAACGGATCACCGTGCAGCCGCTTGAAAAGGCTAATGCCGCTCTTGCCGACATGGCGACCTGCGTGATCATCGGTTCGCCCGAGACCCGGGTGATTGCCCGTGAAGGACAGCCGGATCTGATCTATACGCCGCGCTTCATGGCCGGGGAGACGAAATGATCGATTGCCTCGAGCGCTGCTTCCACCGTTTCGACCGACGTCATGATGGCAGCGGGCGTGCGGGCGATCACGACAACCTTGATACCGAGCAGACGGGCGGCCTCGATCTTGGCATAGGCCGCCGTGCCGCCGCTGTTCTTGGTGATGACGGCATCGATACGATACTTCCGCATCAGGTCGATTTCGCTTTCGAGCGTGAAGGGGCCACGGTCGAGGACATAGTCGACATCGGCAAGGGCAAGCGGCGGATCGACGGGATCGACGCTGCGCACCAGATAGAAATGCTGTGGGGCGACCTCGGCGTGATGGGCGCCCTGACGCCCGGTCGCCAGAAAGACGCGGCGCGGCACGGGGCCAAGGGCTGCGATCGCCGCCGGAATATCGGCGACGCTATGCCAATGATCGCCCGGTTCGGGCACCCATTCAGGGCGAACGAGGGCAAGCGCGTCGATACCGGTGCGTTCAGCAGCAATGGCGGCATTGGCCGAAATGCGTTCGGCGAAGGGATGGGTGGCATCGACCAGCAGGTGATAGCCTCCTCCCGTCAGGAAGCTCGCAAGCCCCTCCGCACCACCGAAGCCGCCAATACGGACGGGAACCGGCTGCTGGGCGGGAGCCTGCGTGCGGCCTGCCAGCGACAGGAGAATGTCGAAATCTTCCCGTGTGGCAAGTTCTTCGGCAAGCCTGCGCGCTTCGCTGGTTCCGCCGAGGATCAGGATACGGGTCTTCTCCATGTCTGACACTTCCCAATCCGGCCCGCGCTGGCTCACTCTTATCGGCATCGGCGAAGATGGTCCAGACGGACTCGGCGAAGAGGCAAAGCGCCTGATTGCTGCCGCACCCGCCGTCTTCGGCGGCGCCCGTCATCATGAACTTACCGACGCGCTGATCACAGGCGAGCGTCTCGCCTGGCAGAGCCCGTTCGAAAAATCGGTCGAGGCGATCGTAGCTCGGCGTGGCATGCCGGTCGTCGTGCTGGCCTCAGGCGATCCCTTCCTTTACGGCGTCGGCGCGACGCTGTCGCGCCGCATCGCGGCACACGAGATGCACACCATCCCGGCACCCTCCGCGTTCAGCCTTGCTGCGGCGCGTCTCGGCTGGCCGCTGCAGGAGACGGCCTGTATCTCGCTGCACGGACGCCCGCTCGATCTCATCCGCCCGCATCTGCATGCCGGCAGGCATATTCTGGCGCTGACCTCGGACGAGAAGGGGCCGCAGGCGCTCGCCGACCTGCTTGTCGCCAACGGCTTTGCCGAAACACGCCTGACGGTTCTGGAAGCCCTCGGCGGCAGGCGGGAGCGCATCCGCAGTATGATGGCATCGGGATTCGATCTCAACACGATCGACCCTCTGAATGTCTGCGCGATCGAAATTGTGGCAGGGCCGGGAGCACGCATCCTGCCCTATGCCTCGGGTCTCGACGACGCGCTCTTCGAGCATGACGGACAGATCACCAAGCGGGAGATCCGCGCGGTCACGATCTCGGCGCTGTCGCCGCGCCATGGCGAACTCCTCTGGGATATCGGCGCCGGTTCCGGATCTGTCGGTATCGAGTGGATGCTGGCCGATCCGTCGCTCAAAGCAATCGCCATCGAACAGGCGCCGGAACGGGCTGCCCGCATTGCCCGCAATGCCGTCTCATTCGGCGTGCCGCAACTTGCCCTCATCGAGGGGACGGCACCTGTTGCGCTCGCCAGCTTGCCCGCACCGGATGCGATCTTCATCGGCGGCGGCGGCAGCGAGGCCGGTGTCATGGATGCGGCGATCAAGGCACTGAAGCGAGGAGGGCGGCTCGTTGCCAATGCCGTGACATTGGAAATGGAAGCGATGCTCTTGGCCGAATATGCGGCACGTGGCGGCTTGCTGACGAAAATCGAAATCGCGCGCGCCGCCCCCGTCGGCGGCATGAGCGGCTGGCGGCCGGCCATGCCCGTCACGCAGTGGCGCTGGATCAAGGAATAGAAGAATGGTGATTCATTTCATCGGCGCCGGACCGGGTGCAGCAGATCTCATCACGGTGCGCGGACGCGACCTGATCGGCAAATGCCCTGTTTGCCTCTATGCCGGCTCCATCGTCTCGCCCGAGCTCCTGCAATATTGCCCGCCGGGGGCGCGCATCATCGATACCGCGCCGATGTCGCTTGACGAGATCGAAGCCGAATATCTTGATGCCGCAAATGCCGGCCAGGATGTGGCGCGGCTGCATTCGGGCGATCTCTCTGTCTGGAGCGCGGTGGCCGAGCAGGTCCGCCGGCTGGAGAAGCACGGCATCGCCTATACGATGACGCCGGGGGTTCCAGCCTTTGCGGCAGCGGCCTCAGCACTCGGCCGCGAGCTGACGATCCCCGCCGTGGCGCAAAGCCTCGTGCTGACGCGTGTATCGGGCCGCGCCTCGCCGATGCCGAACGAGGAAACCTTGGCGAAGTTCGGCGCGACGGGTGCAACGCTGGCGATCCATCTCGCCATCCACGCACTGGCTGAGGTCGTTACGGAACTGACGCCGCTCTATGGCGCCGATTGCCCGGTCGCCATCGTCGTGAAAGCCACTTGGCCGGACGAGCGTATCCTTCGCGGCACGCTCGCCGATATCGAGGAAAAGGTGGCGGCGGAGCCGATCGAGCGCACGGCCATCATCTTCGTCGGCCGCTCGCTCGGAGCAGACGATTTCCGCGAAAGCTCACTCTACGACCCTGCCTACCAGCGCCGCTTCCGCGGCCGCTAATAGTCGCTCAGACCTTCGCCGCGAGATAATCCATGCTTGCCTTCAACGCAGCGCCGGGATCCTTGAGCTCATGAACTTCGGACGCGAAGGGCTCGAAGGAGAAAGGCCCCTTGTAGTTTGCCTGCAGCAATGCGCGGATCTGGGCGGCATTCCCGAGCCGGTCATCGGCATCGACGAGAACACGGTGCGGATCGCGCATATCTGCGACGGAAACGGCGGGATCGCTGACGCCGGAAATATGCACCAGCCCCGTCAGATGCGGGAAGAAGGGCGTTTCACCGGCGAGGTGATGGTGGAACGTGTCGTGCACCAGCCGGAAAGTCGGCTGCGCGCCCAGCGTCTCAATAACATCCGCCGCTTCTGCCTTGGACCGCAGCGAGCAGATCTCGAAGCCGAGCGGCTCGACGAGGCCAACAATGCCGGCGGCATCGAGCATCGGGCGGAGTTCTTCGAGTGAGCGGCGGAGATTGGCCTGACGTTCGCCATCGGCGCGTCCCGTGCCGTCATTCTTGGGAACCAGCACCAGCGCCTGCGAGCCGACAGCCCGGGCATAATCGATCAGCTCGCGAGCTTCCCGCTCACGCGTCGCGTTCCATTCGTTGAAGCGCTGCAGCGCATTGATGGAGATGATTGCAACACCATAGCGGGCGGCGGCCGCCTTGATGACGTCAGGCTTGGTGCCATCGAGAATAGCGTTGCCGGTGAGATCATTGCGGATCTCCACCGCATCGATGCCGAGTGAGGCGGCAAGCGCAAAGAAATCCTCGATCGAAAGCGAGGGCGTCGCCATATGGTTCAGCGCGAAACGGATGGATGCCATGCGAAGTCTCCTCCTCGCCCCTCGTGAGTGAGAAGCATTATGAATGTCTGATCGAATCTCTACTGGAATTCGCTGGCCAATCCATCCACTGCACGGCATCAAACTCTATCATCGCTGCTAGATTTTCCGGACTAATGATAGAATTCCATCATTTCAGATATTCTCCGGCAGAAAAATCTCGAAGGGCAGGAAGGACTGGCCGGGAATGGCGATCTCGCCATTTTCCAGTGCGCCCGTCATTAGCGAGACCACCTCCTTGCACAGCGCCGGCAGCGGCGTGCCGATCGCCATGGTGACGATGCCGTCGGCAAGGCCGGCCTTGCTGTCGGCGGTGAGCTCGTTGACGATAAGCACGATGCGGCCGCCGATCCCTTCTTCACGAAATGCCGAGATCGCCCCTTCCATCCCGCCGCCACAGACATAGAGGCCGACGAGATCGGGATGTTTCTGCAGGAGCGTCAACGTCGCCTCATGGGTGATTTCGGGCGTTTCCAGATTGATCAGCGTTTCGACCACCTCGAAATCCGGCGCCTCCTCGCGAAAGTAAGAGCGGAAGCCCATTTCGCGCAGTTCGTGACCATGAAAACGGTGACTGCCGACGAAGCAGGCAACCTTGCCAGGCCGGCGGGCGGCTTTGGCGATCATCCAGGCCGCGGTGCGGCCGACCTTGCGGTTGTTGACGCCGACATAGGCGTCCCGCACCCCGGTCGCGAGATCCGAGAGCAGTGAGAAGACCGGAATGCCACGCGCCTTCAATTCCTCGACCGCTGCCGTCACGGCCGGATAATCCGGCCCGACAAGCGCGACCGCCTGGTTTCGGGCGCCGAGCAGCTTGATCTTTTCGATGATGGCGGCGGGCGTCGCTGCGCATGGATATTCCACCTGCGTCTGGATCCGCGCAGTCGTGACATTGCGCGCCGCCGTTTCAATCTCGCGGGCGAAGGCCTGGTAGAACGGCTGCGTCGGCTTCTGCAGCAGAAAGGCCAGCCGATATTGCGGCAGATCCTCGAAGACGCGCTGGCGGATCAGACCGACCGCATGATAGCCGATCGATTGGGCGGCATCATAGACCCGCCGCGCCGTTTCCTCGCGCACCCGATGGCGGCCATTCAGCACGCGATCGACAGTCGCAACGCTGACGCCGGAGGCCTGGGCGAGATCGGAGATGGTCGGGCGGCGCATAGCAATTCCTGATAGTTTTCAATCATGAATGAAAGCCATTTTTGATGGCTTTTGATAGAATATATCAAGCCTGCATTGAGCGCCTTTCGAAGTCAACCTATTCTCCTGATCCAAGAGCTGATGAGGAGGAACACATGGCTGGCGAGGCAACAAAGCGCGATTACAGCCTCTTGGGAGAGAGCGGCCGCACGGCGGTCGAAACCGGGCTGGCAGCCGCGGAATGGTATCACACCGATATTGCCCGCAAAGAAATGAAGGAGCTGATGCAGCGCTCCGACGACCAGGCGATCCGTGACACCGCGCTCTGGCTCGGCAGCATGGTGATCTTTGCCGCGCTCGGCATTTTCTTCTGGGGCTCCTGGATCGCCGTACCCTTCTTCCTGGCCTATGGCGTGCTCTACGGTTCGGCCTCCGACAGCCGCTGGCACGAATGCGGCCACGGCACTGCCTTCAAGACGCGCTGGATGAACGATGTCGTCTACCAGATCGCCTGCTTCATGATCATGCGCAATCCGGTGACCTGGCGCTGGAGCCATACGCGCCACCATACCGACACCGTCATTGTCGGCCGCGACCCTGAGATTGCCGTCATGCGCCCGCCGGATCTTTTCCGGCTGGTGCTCAATTTCTTCGGCATTCTCGATGCCTGGCATGCCGTCATCGACATGGTCAGAAATTCGGCGGGCGTCATCAGCGCCGAGGAGAAAACCTTTATCCCCGAAATGGAGCAGCCGAAGGCGATCCGCATTGCCCGTATCTGGCTCGCGGTCTACGCCGTCACCATAGCGTTCGCCATTTACTTGGGCTCGATCCTGCCGCTGATGCTGATCGGCCTGCCGCGCCTCTACGGCGCCTGGCATCACGTGCTGACCGGCCTGCTGCAGCATGGCGGGCTTGCTGACAATGTCATCGACCACCGGCTGAACAGCCGCACGGTCTACATGAACCCGATCAGCCGCTTCATCTACTGGAACATGAACTATCACGTGGAGCACCATATGTTCCCGATGGTGCCCTACCACGCGCTGCCGAAGCTGCATGTGATGATCAAGCATGACCTGCCGGCGCCCAATCCGTCGATCTGGTCCGGCTACCGGGAAATGATCCCGGCTTTCCTGCGCCAGCTTCGCAACGAAGACTATTTCCTGAAGCGGGAACTGCCGGCAACGGCGCGGCCCTATCGCGAGGAATTCCACGCCGAACTGGCGCCTGCAGCCCAATAGGCGGCTCAATAGAACAAGATCGAGGGAGGAAAAGAGATGAGCGGAAACTGGATCGAGGTTTGCGGCAAGGACGAGATCGATGAGGAAGACGTCATCCGTTTCGACCATGGCGGGCGCACCTTCGCGGTCTATCGCAGCCCGGACGATGAGTTCTTTGCGACTGATGGGCTCTGCACCCATGAGCAGATCCATCTCGCCGACGGCCTCGTCATGGACGAGATCATCGAATGTCCGAAGCACAATGGCCGCTTCAACTACAAGACCGGCGAAGCCAAGGGGGCTCCCGTCTGCATCAACTTGAAGACCTATCCCGTCAAGATCGAAGACGGCGCCGTCTTCATTGCGATCTGAGGTTTGCCATGGCCCATTTCGTCATCATTGGCGCAGGGGAATGCGGGGCGCGTGCCGCCTTCGCGCTCCGGGAAAAGGGATTTGACGGCAAAATCACGCTCGTCGGTTCCGAGCCGCATGCGCCCTATGAGCGCCCGCCCCTCTCCAAGGCCGGCCTTGTCGGCAATGTCGATCCGAAATTCATCGCGGCACGAGAAAGCTATGAGACCGGCAATATCCGCCTGCTGAGGGGTGTGACTGCGACCGGCCTCGACGCCGCGGCCCATATTGTTACCCTGTCCGACGGCAGCGACCTCAGCTACGATCGGCTGCTGCTTGCGACGGGCGCCAGTGCGCGCGCCTTTCCCAATGCGCCGGCTGAAAGTCGCCATATCCGGTCGCTCCGCACGTATCATGATGCGGTGACGCTGCGCGCCGTGCTGCAGCCGGGTAAGCGGATTGCCGTCATCGGCGGCGGCTTCATCGGCCTGGAGGTTGCGGCAACCGCGCGCCAGCTCGGCGCCGATGTCATCCTCGTCGAAGGGTTGGAGCGGGTGCTGAAACGTGGTGTTCCCGAAGACATTGCCCATCTTGTCGCCGAACGCCACTGCACCGAGGGCGTCGATCTGCGCTGCGGTGTCTCCATCGAATCCCTAACGGAACAGGGCGGCAAGGCCATCATCCGGCTTTCCAACGACGAGGCGATCGAGGCCGATCTGGCGCTAGTCGGCATCGGCGCCCGGCCGAATACCGAGCTTGCCGAATCGGCCGGACTTGTTATCGACAATGGCATTGCCGTCGATGACCGGCTTCGCACGTCCGCCCCCGATATTTTCGCTGCCGGCGACTGCTGCTCCTTTCCGCTCACAATCTATGGCGGCCGGCGCGTGCGGCTGGAATCCTGGCGCAATGCGCAGGAACAGGGCACGCTTGCCGCCGCCAACATGCTCGGTGCCGATGAGCCGGTCTCCGCCGTGCCGTGGTTCTGGTCGGATCAATATGAGATGACGTTGCAGATAACAGGGCTTGCCGATGGCGCGGTCGCCCATCTGCGCCGCGATCTCGGCGAGGGGGCTTTCATCCTCTTCCATCTCGATGCCGAGGGCCGGCTGATCGCCGCAAGCGGCATCGGGCCAGGCAATACGGTCGCCCGCGATATCCGGCTGGCGGAAATGCTGATTGCCGCACGCGCCCATCCAAACCCAGCCGCGCTCACAGCCAGTAATGTCAAGCTGAAGACGCTTCTCGCCGCCTGATCGCCTCCCAAATACTGGCACAAAGGATACTGCAATGAAAAAGCACAACCGCGCCACGGTCGCCGACATCCTGGCGCTCAAGGGAAAACGGCAGCTCACAATGCTGCGCGTCACCTCGCTTGATGAGGCGGAAGCGGCGGAAAAAGCCGGCATCGACATGGTCTCCGTGCCGCCGGCCCTGCTCGGACCGGTCTTTCGCGAGGCGGCCCCGACACCCTTTGCTATTCCCGGCCTCGAATATGGCGACCACGTCTCGGCCGAGGACTATATACGCGAGGCCTTCAAGGCGCTGAAGGCGGGCGGCGACGCGGTCTATTGCGCCGCAAGCCTGCAGACTATCAGACGCATGCGCGACGAGGGCATTCCCGTCTGCGGCCATGTCGGACTGATCCCTTCCAAGGCAACCTGGACCGGCGGTTTTCGCGCCGTCGGCAAGACGGCTGCCAGCGCCTTCGATGTCTGGCGCCAGACGAAAGCGCTTCAGGATGCCGGTGCCTTCGCAGCCGAGATCGAGGTCGTTCCTGGCGATGTCGCAGCGGCGATTTCCAACCGAACCTCGATGCTGATGATCTCCATGGGCGCCGGGCGCGGCTGCGATGCGCAATATCTCTTCGCCGACGACGTGCTCGGCACGACCAGAGACCATACCCCGCGCCACGCCAAGGTCTATCGCAACTTCGCCGCCGAATATGACCGGCTACAGCGCGAGCGCATCGCGGCCTTCAGCGAATTTGTCGAGGATATCCGCTCGGGAGCCTATCCGGAAAAACGCCATCTCGTCGGCATCGACGAGGCCGAGTTGCGCAATTTCCTGCATCGGCTAGAAGCCGAGGGGTAGAGGGTCCCCGGTCGCTGGGGAGAAGGGGAACCCGCCATTGGCATCGATGCCGGCCTATGTCAGAGAATAGAGCCATCAGGAACAGATTCTCAGGCTCTGGTGACGATAGGCTTTGCACATGCGGAATTGATCGCGGTTCTCGTCGCGGTGACGGGCGATGAACCGCGTGTCATGACGATCCAGAGTGGCGATGCACTTCCGTCCGGCCCCTTCGAAATGGGCCATCGCACGCTGCAATCTGGCCTGCGCGAATGGATCCAGGAACAGACCGCCCATCCCGTCGGCTTTCTTGAGCAGCTCTACACATTTGCCGACCGCGACCGGAACAACGATATCCAGGGCGGACGCACCATCTCGATCAGCTATCTCGGCCTCGTTTACGAACAGACTGGCGCCGGACGGCCGGGCTGGCACGGCTGGTATGAATATTTCCCCTGGGAAGACCATCGCAACGGGCGGCCGGCGGTCATGGACAAGCTGATCGCACGCCTGCGCCTGTGGGCCGATGCCGATCCTGCCAGGCGCGAATATCGCCACCGCCGCGCCGATTTCACCTTCGGACTCGATGGCGGCGGCTGGAACGAAGACCTGACATTGCAGCGTTACGAGCTGCTCTATGAGGCGGGCCTTGTTACGGAAGCCGGCGCTAGCAAGAACGACAATCTCGGCCGGCCGATGTTTGCCGACCACCGACGGATTCTCGCAACCGGCATTGCAAGGCTTCGCGCCAAGATCAAATACCGCCCTGTCGTTTTCGAACTTATGCCCGAGAGCTTCACGCTCCTGCAATTGCAGCGGGCGGTCGAAGCTCTGGCCGGCCTGACGCTGCATAAGCAGAACTTCCGCCGCCTGATCGAACAGCAGGAACTGGTGGAGGAAACCGGCGAGGCGACGAGCGAAACCGGCGGCCGGCCGGCCAAACTTTTCCGCTTCCGCCAGACCATTCTCGAAGAGCGCGCGCTCGCCGGAACGAAATTACCGCTCTCCCGCAATTGACATATGCTCACCGTGAGAATATCTCTTTGCGCATGATATGCTCAAATAGAGCATAATTGATGGAGCCGGCCATGAACCACCTTGTATCCGCGTCTTCCCTGTATGATCGCGTCAGCCGCGTCATTCCCAAAGCCGAATGGATGATGTTCCAGGACGATGTCGATGCGATCCTCGAGTTGAAACGCAAGCGCAACGCCGTCATCCTGGCGCATAACTATCAGACGCCGGAAATCTTCCATGGCGTGGCGGATATCGTCGGCGACAGCCTGGCTCTGGCGCGAAAAGCAATCGAGGTCGATGCCGACGTGATCGTGCTGGCCGGCGTGCATTTCATGGCCGAGACGGCAAAGCTCCTGAACCCCGAAAAGACAGTGCTGATCCCCGATATGGGTGCTGGCTGTTCGCTGGCGGACTCGATCACGCCCGAGGATGTCGCGCTGCTGCGCCAGGCTCATCCCGGCGTGCCCATCATCACCTATGTCAACACGTCGGCTGCCGTCAAAGCCGCCTCCGATATCTGCTGTACCTCGGGCAATGCCAAACAGGTGGTTGAATCCCTCGGCGTGCCCAGGGTGCTAATGATCCCGGACGAGTATCTTGCCCAGAATGTCGCCAAGGAAACCAATGTCGAGATTATCGCCTGGCATGGTCATTGCGAGGTCCATGAGCTCTTTACTGCGGAGGACGTGCGCCAGTTGCGGGAAAACCATCCCGGCGTGACGGTGCTTGCCCATCCCGAATGCCCGCCGGATGTCGTTGCTGAGGCTGACTTCGCCGGCTCCACCGCCGTCATGTCCGATTATGTCGGGCAGAAGAAGCCGGCCCGCGTCGTGCTGCTCACCGAATGCTCGATGAGCGACAATGTCGCCGTGCATCATCCCGATGTCGAATTCATCCGCCCCTGCAATCTCTGCCCGCACATGAAGCGCATTACGCTTTCCAATATCCGCGCGGCACTGGAAGAAAACCGCCACGAAGTGACCGTCGATCCCGCGGTCGCTGTCGCTGCCCGCCGGGCTGTCGAGAGGATGCTGGCAATATGAGCGAGATTGCTGACCAACTCACCGGCCGCACCGTCATCGTTGGCAGCGGCCTTGCAGGACTGATGACAGCGCTGACACTTGCGCCTGAGCCCGTTGTCATCGTCACCCGCGCCGCTCTCGGCTCTGAAACGTCGAGCGCCTGGGCGCAGGGCGGCATTGCCGCCAGTCTCGGCGCCGATGACAGCGCCGACCTGCATCTGGCCGATACGCTCGCCGCCGGCGACGGGCTCTGCGATCCCGTTATCGCTGCCGGCATCGTCGCCGAGGCGCCGGCCGCGATCGTCGCGCTGGAGCGGGCAGGGGTCCGCTTCGACAAGACGGCGGATGGCAGCTTTTCGCTGGGGCTTGAGGCCGCCCATAGCCGCCGCCGCATCGTGCATGCGCAAGGCGACGGCTCGGGTGCGGCGATCGTCCGTGCACTGGTCGCAGCCGTTACCGCGACACCCTCCATCACCGTGCTCGAAGGGCTGGAGGCTCGCCGTATCCTGACGGATGAGAGCGGTGTCAACGGCCTCGTCTGCGCCCGCGAGAATGGCGCCGTCATCCTTCCGACGCGGCGGATCGTGCTGGCGACCGGCGGCATTGGCGGGCTCTATGAGGCGACGACCAATCCGACCGGCAATTTCGGGCAGGGCATCATGCTTGCGGCGCGCGCCGGAGCCGAACTTGCCGACATGGAATTCGTGCAGTTCCACCCGACTGCTCTTGATTCCCGCCGCCGACCACTGGCGCTGGTGAGCGAAGCTGTCCGCGGGGAGGGTGCAGTACTGGTCAATGAGGGCTGCGACCGTTTCATGGCCGGCGTGCCGGGCGCTGAATTGGCGCCGCGCGATGTGGTGGCCCGCGCCATCAGCGCCGAACTCGCGCGTGGCGGCAGGGTGTTCCTCGACGCGCGCGCAGCACTTGGCGATCGTTTCGCCACGCGTTTTCCGGTCATTGACGCTCTGTGCCGGGAAGCCGGCCTCGATGCCTCGCGTCAGCTGATCCCGGTGCGCCCTGCCGTCCATTATCACATGGGCGGGGTAGCGACCGATGCTGCCGGCCGCAGCTCCATTGCAGGCCTCTGGGTTGCCGGCGAGGCGGCCTCAACCGGCTTGCACGGCGCAAATCGGCTCGCCAGCAATTCACTACTGGAAGCCGCGATCATGGGAATGCGTGCGGCACGTGACATTCTTGCGACCCCAACCGAAAAATCCTCGACAGCTAAATCCGTAGTAACGCTGCCCGCGGCGGCCGATCCTTCGCCCGTCCGACCGATCGTCTCGGGCCATCTCGGCGTATTGCGCAATGCGGGCGCCATCCATGGCGCCATCGCAAGCCTGCTGCCGCTAGTCGAGGCCGAGGGGCCGGCTTCCGATCCGGCGATCGTTGCGCTGTTGATTGCCGTCTTCGCGAGCCTTCGAGCGGAATCACGCGGAGCCCATGCGCGCACCGATTTTCCGCTGAAGCGGGCCGAAGCCGTACGGCGGAAAATGACGCTGAGTGACGTCCTGGAGATTGCCCGGGCGACCGCTTCCCATCCCCTTGCAAGGAGTGCCTGAGATGAACCTCGCTTCCCTTCCGCGTATCATTGTCGAGCCGTTAGTGCGCGCAGCCCTTGCCGAGGATCTCGGCCTTGCCGGTGATATCACCTCGGCAGCTGTCATCCCGGAAGAGCATCGCTCGACGGTCGTCATGGCCGCCCGCCAGCCGGGTGTGGTTGCTGGTCTCGACGCCGCAGACCTTGCCTTCCAGCTCGTCGATCCCGCCATCACGATGAGGCGGCATCTGTCTGACGGTGCCGCCGTAGACCCAGGCAGCCTGATCGCCACCATCGAAGGCCCGTCGCGCGGGCTGTTGACGGCCGAGCGCACGGCACTGAATTTCCTCGGCCATCTCTCGGGCATCGCCACAGTGACATCAGGCATCGTCGAGGCGATCCGCAACACCAAGGCCTCCGTCGTCTGCACCCGCAAGACGACGCCCGGCCTTAGGGCGCTCGAAAAATATGCCGTGCGGGCGGGCGGCGGTATGAACCACCGCTTTGCGCTCAATGATGCGGTGCTGATCAAGGACAATCACGTCGCCATTGCCGGAGGCGTGGCAGAAGCGATCCGCCGCGCCAAGGCCGGCGTTGGCCACATGGTCAAGATCGAGGTGGAGGTCGACACGCTTGATCAGTTGCACGAGGCCATGGGCGAAGGGGTCGATGCCGTCCTCCTCGACAATATGACGCCCGATCAGTTGCGCGAGGCCGTCGGCATCGTTGCCGGACGGGCGATCACCGAAGCCTCCGGCCGCGTGACGCCGGCAACCGCGCCTGCCATTGCCGCCTCCGGCGTCGACCTGATCTCGGTCGGCTGGCTGACGCACAGCGCCCCGGTTCTCGATATCGGTCTTGATTTCGTCGAAGCCGCTGCCGAAAGCGCGACACCATTGCGCCGGCTTGCCCAGGCCTTCTAAGATGACTTTGTTTTTTCGGGCCGCCAAACCGCGAGGATGATGCAGCAGCCGACCTCGGCCGGCTGCCGTATCAGCGCCCAAATTCACGCCCGTATTTTCTTTAAACCGCCATCGGGATTTGCCCGAAATTCTATCGGCGTTTTTCGCTGGACACAGCCTCAAGCTATTGCAAAGCTCCGTAAGCTCGCTGGAGGAGCGAGGCGAATTGGAGGCAATAGATTTGCAAAAACATGATGTTATTCCGTTGATGGGATTTGGCACCTTTGGGCGCAACGGCAAGGATGGTATCGATGCGATCCTCTGCGCGCTCGAAACCGGCTACCGGCATCTCGATACCGCGCAAACCTATGACACCGAATTCGAAGTCGGTGAAGCACTGCGCCGCTCTGGCCTGAACCGAAACGAGGTCTTCCTGACGACGAAGATCTCGACCGACAATTTCGGTCCCGGCGCACTCGTTCCTTCGCTGGAAAAGAGCCTCGAAGCGCTCAAGGTCGATCAGGTGGACCTGACGCTGATCCACTGGCCCTCGCCCAATGGCCGCATTCCGCTCGAAGTCTACATCACCCAGATTGCCGAAGCGCAGGCCCGCGGCCTGACGAAGCTGATCGGCGTGTCGAACTTCACGATCGCCCTTCTGGAAGAGACCGAAGCACTGCTCGGCAAGGGCAGGATTGCCAACAACCAGTTCGAGCTGAACCCGATCCTGCAGAACAAGAAGCTCACAAACTACTGCCGGGAAAAGGGAATTCTCGTCACCTGCTACCTGCCGATCGCCCGTGGCATTCTGTCCGACGAGCCGGTGCTGCGCGCAATCGGTGAAAAACACGATGCGACGCCGGAACAGGTGGCGATCGCCTTCGAACTCGCCAAGGGCTATTGCACCATCCCCACATCGGGCCGGCCGGAGCGCATCCGCTCGAACTTCAAGGCAAGCTCGATCAGGCTTTCGCCTGACGAAGTCGCCCGCATCGAAACCATCGACCGCAATCATCGCGTCGTCGATCCGGACTGGGGCCCGAAGTGGGACTAGGTTTTTCCGGCGACCGACGCTTGCGTGCGACCGGGTCGAGCGCGGTCGAGGAAGCGGCGGCACTGGACGAATACATGGCGGCAGCGCCGGTTCGCATGGCGGGGTGATGCTCCGAAATAGAGCGGCGTCTCACGGCCATATGCAGTATTCGTAAAGTGTGTTGGCAGCAAGCACCGGCCGGAGCGTAAATATTCGATGAAAATCTTCCTCCAGCAAAGCAAAAGCGCTTCCCGTTGCCCGCTATTCACTCTAACATCATGTAATCGGTCGGTCCGTTCCAAGCGTTCCGGCTTTTGAAGGTGAGAACCGTGATGGACGGGTCAACCGGGGAAGTGAAAGCGAACAGATTATGTCTGCTCGGCAGGCCGCGATTGTTGGCCGCCGGGACTGAGCTTCCCTTGCCCGAAAAGTCCTATTTCCTGCTGGCAATGTTAGCGCTGTCGTCGGAACCGCTGGTCGACCGCGAAACCATCCGATGCCAGCTCTGGCAATCCGAACTTCCCGAAAAACGGGCCGGCAGCCTACGCCAGCTTCTGTCGCGCATCGAACAGAGCATTCCCGAAGGCCTGCCGCCCTTGCTTACTGCCACGCGCACCCATCTCGGCCTCGCGCCCGGCTGGGAGATCGACCTCAATATCCTCAAGCAGAAGGATATGCTGGGGCCGGACGAAAGCAGCATCCTGCTCGGAGAATTGCTCGAAAGCGTCAAATCACCAACACAGGGTGCCGAGGACTGGCTGACGTTCGAGCGCCAGCGGATTAACGAAGCGCGCTCAGCGCATCTTGTCCGCCTGCTGGAAACTAAAGACGAGCGCCCGGACGAGGAACAAATCGCCTTCGCCAAGCGGCTGATCGAGCTCGATCCCGCCAACGAGATCGCCTGCCGGGCGCTGATGCGCGCCCATGCTCGCATGAACGACCTGCCGGCGGCGCGTCAGGCCTATCTGAAATGCCGCAGCCAGCTCAAGGACGATTTCGATATTGAGCCGGACGAGGCGACGACGGCCCTTGCCCGCGAACTCGGCATCCTGGCCGCAGCACATCCGGCGGCGGCGGAACGTCCGCATCCGGTGTCGGAACTGCTGATCGATCCGGCCGGCCAGCCGCGCATCGTCATCCTGCCGCCCGAAAGCATCTTTACCGATCCGCTGATGGAGCGCGTCGGCCGAGCGCTGCTCGAAGATGTCACGATCGGCCTCAGCCAGCAGCGCGGCTTCAAGGTGATTGCCGCGCATACGAGCCTGGAAATGCTGAGCCGCGCGCTCGACCCGACGCGCCCAACCATCGGTCCGCTCGACCTGTCCTTCGACTATGCCGTCTATGTGACGATCCAGAGCCGCGACGAGGATGTCTATGCTACCTGCCGGCTGACGCGCACGGCGACCTCCGAAGTGCTCTGGGCGGTGGAAATTCCTTTTGCGATGCAGAGGATCAGCGAAGCCTTCAGCCAGCTGACCCGGCGCATCGTGATGACGCTTGCCGATACGATCGAGCGCTACGAACTGGCGATGCCGCTCGGCGACGTGCCGGCTTCCGCCTATCGCCTCTATCTCGAAGGCAAGCGGCTAATTTCGCAGACCGACCTGCAGCACCTGCGCCAGGCGCGCAAATGGTTCAAGTCGTCGCTCAGCCGTTACGAACATTTCTCGCCGGCTCATGCCGGCATGTCTCGCGCCCTCGGCATGGAATGGCTGATCCGAGGGATGCGCGATCGGGAACTGCTGGACGAAGCCTACAGCGCCGCAAGGATGGCGCGGCAGACCGACCCGAACAGCGGCCGGGCCTATCGCGAACTCGGCTTCGTGGCGCTCTATCGCCGCCGGTTCGATGAAAGCCTCGATTCATTCCAGCAGGCTCAGGATCTCAATCCCAACGATGCCGACATCCTGGCCGATTTCGCCGACGCACTTTCCCATGACGGCGATTTCGATCGGGCCCTCGAGCTCAGCCGCGCTGCCTTCAAGCTCAATCCGCTGCCACCGGACTATTATTACTGGAACCTCGGCGGCATCCATTTCATGCGCGAAGAGTATGAAATGGCGATCGATGCGCTGGAGCCGGTAAAGTCAAAACAGGCGACGGCGCGCCTGCTCGCAGCTGCCCATGCCATGGCGGGCGATGCCGCAAAAGCCAGGAACTACGCTCGGGTCGTGCTGGAAAATTTCCCCGATTTCCGTAGCGAAGAGATCCGTCATTTCGTCCCCGATCGCGATCCGGCCTTCACCGATCCGTTGATAAAGGGCCTGCAACTCGCCGGTCTTCCCTGATACACGGCCTTTTAACGAAGCCTGTAACGCTTAAATGACGCAGGCAATGTTCTTTTTGAATGGTTAACGGCGGTCAGCCGCCCAACCATTTGGAGAGAGATCATGAAAACCGTTGAAACCAACGCTGCAATCCAGGCTCCCGCACTCCGTTTCTCTGCTGCTGCCAAGGCAGCCGTCAAGCAGGACGAACTCAACGTTTCGGCAAATGGCCTTGAAAGCCTGACGCATGCACTGAGGTTCCGCTAAGGAATCGACCAGCATGTCTGCTTTGGCCGACCTTGAAACGCTTGCCGCTGACCTCAACAGATCATCGGCAGGCATCAACAGCTACCACGACCGGTCGATGACTCCGGCGCAGACCTTTGCGGCGATCAAACCGCATCTGCGCGAATTCGGCATCACCCGCGTCGGACTGCTGACCGGCCTCGACGTGCTGAACATTCCGGTTGCCTTCGCCACAAGGCCGAACAGCCACACGCTGTCGGTCTTCCAGGGCAAGGGTATCGACAAGGAAGCGGCGATGACCTCTGCCGCCATGGAGGCGATCGAGACCCGCATCGCTGAAATTGCGCCTGCCGATCTGACGCTCGCCAGCCTCGATACCATGAAGGCCGAACGGGCCGCCATGATCGACCTCGACAGCGTGGCGCGCTGTGCGCCCGACGAGATCGGCGATAGTCAAATCCCCTGGTGCTCCGGCTTCGATCTTCTTTCGGGCAGCACCGCTTTCGTGCCCTGGTGGCTGGTCGGCCTCGACCATCGCGGCGAACGCCCGCCGGGCTTCGAACAATCGAGTGACGGCCTGGCCTCGGGCAATACGCCTGCCGAAGCCGTGTTGCACGGACTCTGCGAACTTGTCGAGCGCGATGCCTGGGCGCTGACCCAGCTCAAATCCCCTGAACAGCTCAAGCAGAACCGCATCGATCCGCTCGCCTTCGGCGATGCCGTGATTGACGTCTTGGTCGATCGCATCCGCCAAGCCGGCATGCGCTTGCTGCTAATCGACATGACCACCGATATCGGTGTCCCGGCTTTTCTTGCCGTCATCATTCCCGGCAATCTCTCTGATCGCGTCGATGCCCGCTGGGCCCAGGTCTGCGGCGGTTGCGGCTGCCATCCTGATCCAATACGCGCAGCTCTTCGCGCCATCACCGAGGCTGCCCAGAGCCGGTTGACAGCGATTGCCGGCAGCCGCGACGATTTTTCGCCGAGGATCTACCAGCGGATCGACCGCAGCGCGGGCATGCGCCAGGTCGTCGATCTCTGCAACAATGATGCGGCGCTGAAACCCTTCCCCATGCGCCCGCAGCGCCCGATGACGATCCAGGATACGATCCGCCACATTGCCGGCCGGCTGAGGGCTGCCGGCATCGGCCAGATCATCGCCGTGCCGCTGTCACACACCACCCTTCCGGTTTCGGTCGTGCGCGTCATCGTGCCGGGCCTCGAGGTCGATATCAGCGGCCAGTACATCCAGCTCGGCCTGCGCGCCGTCAACGTCATCAGGGAGGCCGCGGCATGAAGATCCTCTTCGTCGGTCCGAGCCTTGCAAGCGAGATTGCGGATGCCCGCAAGCAGCATCCCGATATTGATTTCCGCCCGCCTGCCGCTTGCGGCGACATTCTGAAAGCCGTGCAGGAGGGGGCGACCGCAATCGGCCTGATCGACGGCTATTTTGGCGATCTGCCCTCCGTCTGGCACAAGGAAATCCTCTTTGCCTTGGAAAAGGGCGTTGCCGTTGCCGGAGGCTCCAGCATGGGCGCGCTGCGCGCTGCCGAATGCTCCGCCTTCGGCATGGTCGGCATCGGCTCGATCTTCGACGATTACGAATCCGGCGATCTCATCGATGACGAGGCAGTGGCGCTCGTCCATGCACCACAGGAACTTGGCTGGCTGCCGCTTTCCGTTCCCTGGGTCGATTTCGAGCCCACGATCGAAGGTCTCTATGCGAAGGGTGAGATTACCATCAGCGAACGCAAGAAGCTGCTGCTCGCTGGCCGCTTCCTGCATTTCTCGGAACGGACCTATGCCAAGGTGGTCGAAGAGTCTCACTTTGCCCGCAAACCGCGGCGCGAGCAGATCCTGGCGGCGATCCGCGCCAATCGCGTCGAACGCAAGCGTACCGACGCAAGGCTCGTGCTGGAATGGCTGCAAAAGGGAGAGTTTGCGTCAGCGAAGCGTGATTGGAGCTTTGCTGCGACCTCGCATTTCGAAGTGCTGCAGGCCGAAGTCACGCAGCAGACGCAGCCTGTAACGCTCGAATAACGGTTCCAAGCCCAAGGTAATCTGCGTGGGGATATGACTGTTGTCGAGGGCCAAAACAATGTTCGAAAAAAGGGACCAAGGTGCAGGCAGGGAATACGCAAGACTCTTCCGGCTGCTGTCGGCAGCCAAGGACGAGGCTGAAAAACTTCAGCTGCGCAATCTCATGCACCTGACAAACATGGCGCTGCTGCAGGTCGTCATCGATTGGGACGGCATCGATCCGGATAGGGAACTCGATGCGAACCTCGAAAAACTCGTCGGCAGCAAAGCCAAGATCGCAATGAAGGACGCTGGCGAAAATCTGATCGTGATCGATCGCCATTAGCCCTGATGCAGGGTGCGACGGAGCGCTAGAAAATCAGGCCGACGCGTTATTCAGCAGCGTCGACTTCAGCCTGCTCGGTGCTGGCAATCGCCTGGACGAGCTTGAGGATTTTCTTGCGGAGCTGCTCGTTCTTGATCGAGAAAAAGGCAGCGTTGAGCTGGACGCCTTCACGCGAAATGATGAATTCTTCGCTCGGAGCGGGATTATCGTTTGCGTTGGCGGCGGGTGCCGTCAGATCGTCGAAGAATGTTCTGACATCGACGCTGAGTGCGCCGGCGATTTCGACGAGCATGCTGGCAGAGACGCGGTTGGAGCCTTTTTCGTATTTTTGGATCTGCTGGAAGGTCACGCCAACACGATCGCCCAGCTCCGTCTGAGAAACCTTTCTCAGCAGGCGCTGTATACGGATCGTCTTGCCGACGTGAACATCTACGGAATGCGGTTCTTCTTTCATCTGATATTCCCTCCTGCGAAAACCGGACCGACAACTTACACGCCCGGTAACAACAACTTTTAGCCGAGTTAGTTCAACCTAGCAATTGCTTGGATGTAGTTTAGGTTGGGCCAAAACATCGCGCCATCCGAGAGCCCCTACGGATTGCACGTAGCGACAGATCACTTCAAGCGAGAATCCGGCAGAATTGAACCCTAAAAGGGCGAGGCTGAGTGAAACTCAGAGCGTCCACAGACGCTGTGCATTGCCGTGAAGGAGCCTCGAACGCTCCGTTTCCGCGGTGCCTGACAGCACCGCCTGGGTGGCCGCGACCCAGGTAGAAAGGCCGTTCGCCAGCGTGCAGACAGGCCAGTCACTGCCCCAGACCACACGATCCCAGCCGAAGCTCGATATGACGTGCTCGATATAGGGCCGCAGGTTTTCCGCCGTCCAGCTTGCCGGATCGGCATTGGTGACGATGCCGGAAATCTTCGCGACGACATTCGGCCGGCGGGCGATTTCGGCAATGCCGCGGCTCCAGGGCTCGAAGGCGTTCGACTTGATATCCGGATTGCCGCAATGATCGAGCACGAACTGCACATCGGGGGCGGCGTCAGTGAGCGCCACAACCTTGCTGACCTGATGCGGCAGCGTGCAGAGGTCGAAGGTCAGGCCGGCGCCGGAGAGCCTTCTGAGATTCTCGCGGAAGAGCGTACCTTCCGAGACATCGTCAGGCACCACATGCAGCACGCGGCGAAAGCCCTTGACGAAGGGATCGGCCTTCTGGCGCTCCAGATAGGCGGCAAAACCTTCTTCTTCCGGCCGGCAGGAGACGATCGCGCCAGCAACCAGATCGCCGAGGCGGCTGACATAGTCGGTCTCGGCCTGCATGATGACTGGATCGACATCCACCTCCATGTGCAGCACCTTGGTGATGCCGCAGCGTTTGGCCTCGGTCGCATAGGTCTCGTAGAGAAAATCGCGGTCGAGGGCCGGCACATCGGCAAGCCAGGGATAATTCAGCGCCGACCGGTCGATGACGTGCAGATGGGTATCGATGAACACGCTCTTCTCCTCCAAAGAGTGGTTGGCAGCAACCTATCTTTGGTGAATGGATTATTCAAATAAAAATTCTGCTGGATCTTAACCCGGCACGGCAATCGTTGCGCCGGCGAGCGCCGAGAGCTCGGCCGCCGTCTTCTGCACCATACCGATCGCCTGGGTGATATCGGGCGCTGCCGGCGCGTTCACCAGCGCGATGTAGGGGCAGGTCAGCGCCGCAATACCGCGCCCGTCCGGTCCCAGGATCGGTGCCGAGAGATTATAAACGCCTGCCGTCTGGACGCTTGCCATCATTTCATAGCCGCGCTCGCGGATCTGGTTCAGCCGCTCGTAAAATTCCGGGCCGAGATCGGCGTCTTTGCGGCTGCGCACATGTTCCGAGATCATCATCTCGCGCTCTTCGTCGCTGCGGAAGGCAAGCAGCACGTGGCCGGAGCCGGTGTCGAAGAGGCTGATATGGGAACCGACGCGGATCGACAGGCCCCAATAGTCCGGCGCCTCCTGCTGGGCGATGACGACGGCAGCACCCCGGTCGAATACGGCAAGATGGTTTGCCTGGCGCGAGCGCTGAGCGAGATCGCGCATCAGCGGCGTCGCATAGGAGGCAAGCCGGCGCACCGGCGCATGCAGCTGCGCCAGGCCGAAGAGTTTCAAGGTGAGAGAATAACGGTCGCCATCGAGCCGCGTCACGTAGCCGCGCCTCACGAGACGGTCGAGCATGCGGTAGAATTCGTTCGGGCTGCGCTCCAGCCGCTTGGCGATTTCCGCCTGCGTCAGGCCGCTGTCGACGCTTGCCAGAAGTTCGAGAATATCAAGACCCTTGTCGAGCGCCGGAGCGCGATAGCGATCTGACTCGTCGGTCTCCATTCTTCCCTCCTGTGAATATCATTCTGCATATACGCACACGGGCAGACGGAAAAGAAAAAGTTCGCGCTTGACCATGAGGATATCGTCTGTTTGTCTATAAACAGACAAATTAAATGTGAGGACATTGTTCGGCATATTCTCACGCCGGACGATCGCAATCCCCGGAAAGGCTCGCCAAGGCGAGCCAAAAATAAGATAACGGGAGAGGGAGGAAGGCCATGCAATGCATGGGCATCGTGATTGCCTGCACAAAGGTGACAGCGCCTTGCAAGGCACGTGGCCGAACGCGGCCTTCATCCCGACCGATCCTTTTGAGATAGATTTCATTACCACGCCAGCGCGCGAAAAATCCCCAAAGAGGCCATGACATGACAAGCAATCTTTCCGGCAAGACCGTCCTCATCACCGCAGCCGGTCAAGGCATCGGCCGCGCCTCCGCGCTTGCCTTCGCCGCTGCCGGCGCCAAGGTGCATGCCACCGACATCAATACCGACGCGCTGGCGACCCTTGCGGCGGAGAGCAAGATTTCCACCCACAAGCTCAACGTGCTCGAAGACGAGGCGGTCAAGGCGCTGGTGGCCGAAATCGGCGCCGTCGATGTGCTCTTCAACTGCGCCGGTACCGTCCATAACGGCTCCGTGCTCGACATGAAGGATACCGATCTGGAATTTGCCTTCGATCTCAACGTCAAGGCGATGATCCGCACCATCCGCGCGGTGCTGCCGGGCATGCTGGAGCGCAAGGATGGCGCGATCATCAACATGTCCTCGGTCGCATCCAGCATCAAAGGCGTGCCGAACCGTTTTGCCTATGGTGTGACCAAGGCTGCCGTGATCGGGCTTACCAAGTCCGTCGCTGCCGACTACGTGACGCAAGGCGTGCGCTGCAACTGCATCTGCCCCGGCACGGTGGAAAGCCCCTCGCTGCAGGACCGCATGCGCGCTCAGGGCGATTATGACACGGCGCGCGCCGCCTTCATCGCCCGCCAGCCAATGGGCCGCCTCGGCACGCCGGAGGAGATCGCCGATCTCGCCGTCTACCTCGCCGGTGCGACTTACACCTCCGGCCAAGCCTACGCCATCGACGGCGGCTGGACGATCTGAGCTTTCGCATGGCCGGCTTCTTCCAAGGAAGGATGCCGGCCCCTCAACGGGAAGAACATCATGACCCGCATCACCGACCTCCGCGTTTTCGACCTTCGCTTTCCGACCTCGCAAAGCCTCGATGGTTCCGATGCGATGAACCCGGATCCGGATTATTCCGCCGCCTATGTGATCCTGGAAACCGACAAGCACGGTCTTGCAGGCCACGGCCTGACCTTTACCATCGGCCGCGGCAACGACATCTGCTGTGCGGCGATCGAGGCGATGCGGCATCTCGTCGTCGGCACCGAACTTTCAGAGGTGCTGGCCCATCCCGGCAAATATTGGCGGCATCTGACCAGCGACAGCCAGCTTCGATGGATCGGTCCTGAAAAGGGCGCGATCCATCTGGCGACCGGCGCGATCGTCAACGCCGTCTGGGATCTGCTTGCCAAGGAGGCCGGTAAGCCGGTCTGGCGCCTCGTTGCAGACATGCCTGCCGAAGAGATCGCCGATATCGTCGATTACCGCTACCTCACCGACGTGCTGACGCGCGATGAGGCGATCGCCATCCTGAGACAGGCCGAAGCCGGCAAGGCCGAGCGCATCGCCACGCTCGAAAAGGAAGGCTATCCCTGCTACACGACCTCGGCCGGCTGGCTCGGCTACGAGGACGAGAAGCTGCGCCGGCTCTGCCAGGAAGCGATCGATGTCGGCTTCAACCACATCAAGATGAAGGTTGGGCGCGACCTTGAGGACGATATCCGCCGCCTCAGGATCGCCCGCGAGGTGATCGGCCCGGACCGCTACCTGATGATCGACGCCAATCAGGTCTGGGAGGTCGGCCAGGCGATCGACTGGGTCAGCCAACTCGCCTTCGCCAAGCCCTTCTTCATCGAAGAGCCGACGAGCCCCGACGATGTTGCCGGCCACCGCAAGATCCGCCAGGCCATTTCCCCGGTCAAGGTAGCGACCGGCGAGATGTGCCAGAACCGTATCATGTTCAAGCAGTTCATCGCAGAAGGCGCGATCGATATCGTCCAGATCGATTCCTGCCGCATGGGCGGGCTGAACGAGGTCCTGGCCGTGCTGCTGGTGGCGGCGAAATTCGGCCTGCCGGTCTGGCCGCATGCCGGCGGCGTCGGGCTCTGCGAATATGTGCAGCACCTGTCGATGATCGATTATGTGGCGGTGTCAGGCACCAAGGATGGCCGCGTCATCGAATATGTCGACCACCTGCATGAACATTTCCTCGATCCCTGCATCATCAAGGACGCGGCCTATATGCCGCCAACCCTGCCAGGCTTCTCGATTGAGATGAAACCGGCCTCGATTGCCGGCTACACATTCCGCGGCTAGGGCAAACGGCATCATACATGCATGGCTTCCCCGGCTGTCTGCCGGGGATGGAAGTATGCCGATCATTGCAGAAACGTCCCGGATGCTTTATAAGTAAGGTGTATGAAGATGGGCTCGAAAGAGCCATCTTTGCGAGCTTCGGATAGCCTGATTGGTGCGTTTTCAACTCGCTGTTTTTTCTCACATTTTTCATCGATACGGAATCTATTTCGCAGATCGATTCCGTCACACCCCTGTTCGATTTTGGGACGTCCTGTCGTCGAAAACGGCGTCAGGCAGCCTTTCGCTTGTATTCACTTTCCAGGCGGGCATTGCCTCGCGCGATCTCATCTTCCGGATGTCGAAAACACAAGCGCGCCTTCCGTCTTCGTCAACGCCCAGGGGATCGCGGCAACAGGGCCGCCTCGCCCTTCGTGATCAGATCCTTTGCCGGCAAAGATTAGGAATCGGTAATAGCTGATTCTTCTCAATGGGATGCGCCAGAGGCCGTCTGCGGGATCAAAATATCAGCTTTGCCGCATCGATCGAAAAAATGATGTGTGGATGGCACAGATTTGCAAGGCGAGCCGGATTTCTGTTAACTGGCGGAGATATCAGGGGAAATTGTATTCCTTCTGTCGTAAACTCATGATCGTGGCCGCTGCCGCTACAGCCCTGTTCTGTTGGAGTAGCTTGCCAGAATCGCTGCGATCGGTAATCGTCACGGATAAACAGCCGTTTCTGGTGTTTTTCCGTGATGAAAGATTAGAGCGTGAGCAAGCCACAAAGGACTTCTCGGACCCTTCAGCGTAGCGTCGATGAGACGATCGGCGCCCACGCGTCGACGATCAGTTCGCAGTTGCAGGCGATCAGCGAAGCCCTGTTTCCGCCGACCGCGAGCAAGACGCTGCGCCGCTTCACATCCGGCGAGGCGGCCAAGCTGATCGGCGTCTCAGATTCAACCTTGCGAAAGATGACGCTTGCCGGCGAAGGCCCGCAGCCCGATGTCAGCAGCAACGGCCGGCGCCTTTATTCTCTGCGCCAGCTCAATGAGCTGCGTGCCTTGCTTGCCGCCTCTGCGCGCGGTCGCGAGGCGTATGACTTCCTGCCGCGCCGCAGGGAGAACGAACATCTCCAGGTCATCGCCGTCACCAATTTCAAGGGCGGATCGGGCAAGACCACGACATCGGTGCATCTTGCGCAATATCTTGCGCTGCAAGGCTACCGCGTGCTCGCTCTCGATCTCGACCCACAGGCCAGCATGTCCGCCATGCTCGGCGTCATGCCCGAGACCGATGTCCGTTCCAACGAGACGCTCTATGCGGCAATCCGTTACGATGAGGAGCGGCGTCCCCTCTCCGAGGTCGTGCGCAATACCTATTTCGACGGCCTGGATCTCATCCCCGGTAATCTCGAACTCATGGAGTTCGAGCATACGACGCCGCGCGCGCTGATGCGCGGCTCCCGGGATGGCGAAGGCGTGTTCTTCATGCGCGTCGCCAAGGCGCTCGACGATGTTGCCGAGAACTACGACGTCGTTGTCCTCGATTGCCCGCCGCAGCTTGGTTACCTGACGCTGAGCGGCCTTTGCGCAGCAACCTCGATGATCGTGACCGTGCACCCGCAGATGCTGGACGTGGCCTCCATGAGCCAGTTTCTGCTGATGACGCATGACCTTCTCTCCGTCGTGCGCGAAGCCGGCGGCGAGCTCAATTACGATTTCATTCGATATCTGCTCACTCGCTACGAGCCGCAGGATGCGCCGCAGACAAAGGTCGCGGCGCTCTTGCGCAATCTGTTCGACGATCACGTCATGATCAATGCGATGGTGAAATCGGCAGCGGTCTCTGATGCTGGCCTCACCAAGCAAACGCTCTACGAGATCGGCCGCGAGAACCTGACACGCTCGACCTATGACCGGGCGATGGAAGCCCTTGATGCTGTCAATGGCGAGGTCGAGACGCTGATCCGGCAAGCATGGGGGCGCACGTGACGTTCTCCCTGACCGATACCGGTCTATTAGGTTTCAGCGGTACACCCGGCCTGTTGGGAGCTCCCAACAGAGGGAGCCGCCGTGTGAGCGCCTGGCAAAAATCCCTCCATCTATCGGTAGCCCAAAAGCGTGTTGGGAGCTCCCAACTGCGCTCTTCCGGCTTGCCCGCTTTTGACTGGAAAGGAGAGAATTGATGAGCCGACGCGATACCGTCAATTCGATCTTCATGCGCAAGACTGATACGCCGGCCCCTTCCGCCGGCGTCGAGAAGAACCCGGACCGCGTTCGCACCGGCGCCGTCTCGGCCATGGGTGCATCGCTGCAGGAAATGACGGAAGCTGCGCGTGCCGCCGGCCGGCTGCAGGCGCAGATTTCCTCCGGGTTTTCCGTTCTTGAAATCGACCCAGCGGATATTTCCAATTCCTCGATCAGCGACCGTATCCCGGTCGAGCGCGATGTCGATTTCGATGCACTGGTAACAAGCATTGCCGAACACGGCCAGAAGGTGCCGATCCTGGTACGTCCCGACCCTGAAGTGGAAGGGCACTACCAGATTGCCTATGGCCGTCGCCGTCTGCGTGCCGCGGCAAAGCTTGGGCTCAAGGTCAAGGCGATCGTCCAGAGCTTGAGCGACAACGAACTGGTGATTGCCCAGGGCAAGGAAAATCTCGACCGGCAGGATCTCTCCTTCATCGAGAAGGCGCTGTTTGCCCATCGTCTGGAAGAAGCAGGCTACCCCCGTGATGTCATTATAGCGGCACTCTCGACCGACAAGGCCGATCTCAGCCGTTACATCTCGGTCGCCCGTGGCGTACCGCAGACAGTGATCCTTGCGATCGGGCCGGCACCGAAGGCAGGCCGCGCCCGATGGTTGGCACTTGTCGATGCTGTCTCTTCCTCACCGAAGAAGGTCGAGGCGATCATTGAGGATGATGCCTTTGCCGATCTCGACAGTGATCAGCGCCTGCAGCGTGTGCTGTCGAAAATGGCAGCGCGCGATGCGAAGAAAGCTGCCGGAGATATCTGGAAAACACGGCAAGGACAGAAGGCAGCGCAAATCGAGCGCTCCGGCAACAAGACGCGTATCACTTTCGATGAGCGCATGGTGCCTGAATTTGCCGATTATCTCACCACCCGGCTGGATGAGCTCTTCGACGAGTTCGGCGCCGTCAGGCCACAACGATAACCGTTGGCGGGTTAAGCCGCTGACGAGGATTTGACTGTTAGGAAAAGGAGCCAATAGGCAAAGAAAAAGGCCCCCGAACAAACATCCGGAAGCCCTCTTCTCTCGTTTAGCACCTAGAGAATCGCACTTCCCGGAATCGCTGTCAAGGTTTTTGAACGCCGTTTTGGCGGGCGCCGATGATTTGCCTTTGTATAAGGTGAACCACGATGAATACGGGATTTGTGACGACGCCTTTCGGGCGGCGGCCGATGTCGCTTGCCTTGATGAGAGGTCAGCTTCAGGCCGAATCAGTTAAACCAGATAAGTCCGTCGACAAGTGGAAGGTGTTTCGCGACGTCTGCGAAGCACGTCCACTGCTCGACATTTCTGACCGCACACTCGCTGTGTTGAACGCCCTTCTCTCCTTCTATCCTGAGAACCATCTCTCCGGTGAGGCGAGCATGGTCGTCTTTCCATCCAACCGGCAGCTGATAGTGCGGGCGCACGGTATTGCAGTCACCACGCTGCGCCGGCACCTGGCGGCTCTTGTCGACGCCGGGCTGATCATCCGCAAGGACAGTGCCAACGGAAAACGTTTTGCCCGCCGCAAGACCTCCGGTGAACTGGAGGATGCCTATGGCTTCAGCCTGGCGCCGCTTCTTGCCCGCAGCGAGGAACTGGCTGCCATGGCTCAAAAGATCGAAGCCGACCGGATAGCACTCCGGCGAGCGCGCGAGCGACTGACGATCTGCCGCCGCGATGTCCGCAAACTGATCGATGCCGCAATCGGGGACGCCGTTCCCGGCAATTGGGACGAGATCGAGGCTGCCTATACCCATCACCTCGCATGCCTGCCTCGCAATCCCAAAGCTTCCGATCTGGACAGCGTGCGGCTGAAGTTCGAAGAACTACGCACCGACATCGTCAATCTGTTGACGAACTTCGATAATTTCAAAAAAACGACCGCCAGTGTGGTCCAAAATGAACCGCACATACAGAATTCAGAGATAGACTCTCTCGAATTAGAATCTTTACCGGTGGTGCAAGTGGAAACGCTACCGATTGCATCCGGGACGGTTCATCTGAACGGGACCCAGAAGATATTCCCTCTTGCCCTCATCCTGCAGGCCTGCCCTCAAATCAACGATTATGCTCAGGGAGGATCGATCAGGGGCTGGCGAGATCTCATGACCGCTGCCGTCACCGTACGGTCCATGCTTGGGATCACTCCAGAGACCTATCAGGCAGCTTGCGAAAGCCTTGGTCGGGAAAATGCCGCTGTCGTTATCGCCTGCATGCTGGAACGGGCAACCCATATCAACTCACCAGGCGGTTATCTGCGTGACCTGACCCGTAAGGGAGCGCGAGGAGAGTTCTCGCTTGGTCCGATGCTGATGGCGCTGGTACGGCAAAACAGCCCGATTGCGCGGAGGGCGTGAACACTTTCGAATAACGGTGCGATAGCTGGCCGCCGTGACCGTTCAATTGCATAGAGATGGCCGCTAAAAGACCGCAAGTGCGTAATTTTGATGCTGTCATTGGAACGATTGGAAGACACCTTCTATTTCGGAAGAAGTACAGGTGTCGGAAACGACGGCCTAGTTAACTTCCGCAATGGAAGGAGAGGCAAGTCTTCTCAATGGCTTGACTCAGGCATCGTTTCGGAAGGCGGTGGCGAAATTGCCGCAAATGCCTGAGAAACAACGCATAAAGCGCCGGGGGGCCGGAAAGGGTCGTTGACGTGAATTGGCCGGAGACGATAGGGCAAGTCAGGCCATTGAAGGCCAGAAGAGCGTGCGAAAGGCGAGGACGGACTTGAAACGGGCAGTGGATCTTTTCCTGGCTCTGGTGGCATCCCTGATCCTGATCATTCCGATCGTGGTCGTGGCGCTTTGTGTGCGCCTGACCTCTCCAGGACCGGCACTTTACTGGTCGAACCGAGTGGGGCGCCGCAACGAGATCTTCCGGATGCCGAAATTTCGCAGCATGCGGATCGACACGCCGACGGTCGCCACGCATCTGCTCGACGAGCCCTCCCGCTATTTGACGCCGATCGGCGGCTTCCTGCGAAAGTCGAGCCTCGATGAACTGCCGCAGCTCTGGTGTATCCTCAAGGGCGAAATGAGCTTCGTCGGCCCGCGTCCGGCGCTTTATAACCAGGACGATCTGATTGCGCTGCGTACGGCCGAAGGTGTCGATGCGCTGCTTCCTGGGCTGACGGGCTGGGCGCAGGTCAACGGCCGCGACGAACTGCCGATCCTGGAAAAGGTGAAGTTCGACGTTGATTATCTGCAGCGCCGCTCCTTCTTCATGGATATGCGCATTCTGGCAATGACTGTCAGCAAGGTATTGGGCAGTAAGGGCATAACCCATTGAGGCTACTACCCAAGGTTATAAACAGATTGCGTACGCGACTACCGATTATTCGGTTGCACTTGAGATCGAAAAGGACAAGAAGAAGTCAGGCTGGAATGATGGGTGGACAGTATAAACATGCATGATGATCCCTCAAATGACGGATCAAAGGCCAGCCGGTCCTGGATGTCGATGCAGGCACTGGTCGGACCGCTCTTGGCAATGCCGCGTCCGGCCAAGCGCATTCTTGCACTGATCGTCGATTCCAGCCTCTGTGTTCTCACCATCTGGCTTGCCTATTGTTTCCGTCTCAATGAATGGACGGTGTTGACGGGCGTGCAATGGCTCGCGGTTCTCGTGTCGCTGTGTCTGGCGCTGCCGATCTTCATCGTCATGGGCATGTACCGGGCGATCTTCCGCTATGCCGGCATTGCCGCTTTCCTGGCGGTGCTGAAGGCGATTGCGATCTATGGCGTTGCCTTCGCGACGATCTTCACCGCACTCAGCGTTCCCGGCATTCCGCGCACGGTCGGCATTCTGCAGCCCTTGCTTCTGTTGATCGCGATCGGCCTTTCGCGCCTCGGCATCCGCTATTGGCTCGGCGATACTTATCAGCGCATCCTGCACAAGGGCGCGATGGCAAAGGTGCTGATCTATGGAGCGGGCAGTTCCGGCCGGCAGCTTTCCGCTGCACTGACGAATAGTGCCGAACTCAATGTCGTCGGTTATCTCGATGACGATCCGAAGCTCAAGGGCGGCATCATGGGCGGTCTCCCGATCTACGATCCCGCCGACCTGCCGGAGATCGTCCAGACGCTGAATGTCCACAATGTGCTTTTGGCTCTGCCGTCTGCATCGCGCCAGCGCCGCAACGAGATCCTCGAGCAGATCCGCAAGGCGCGGGTGAATGTGCGCACGCTGCCGGATCTGACCGCCCTTGCACAGGGCCGCATTGCCGTTTCCGATATTCGCGAACTCGAAATCGAGGACCTGCTTGGACGCGAGGCCGTGGCGCCGCGCCAGGAGCTTCTCGACAAGGCGACACTTGGCAAGGTGGTGATGGTGACGGGCGCCGGCGGCTCGATCGGCAGTGAACTCTGCCGCCAGATCCTGCGCTGCAGGCCGACGCATCTCGTCCTCGTCGAGCAGAACGAATACGCCCTTTATGCGATCCATGGCGAGTTGTTGAAGCTTTCGGAACTCTATGAACAGAAGGTACAGATCGCGCCGATCCTCTGTTCGGTGCGCGATCGCGACCGCATGGGACATATCATCATGAGCTGGCGCCCGCAGACGCTCTATCATGCCGCCGCCTACAAGCATGTGCCGCTCGTCGAGCAGAATGCCGTGGAAGGCATCAAGAACAATGTCATGGGCACGCTGATCACCGCACAGGCGGCCGAAAAATACGGTGTCTCCAATTTCGTACTGATCAGCACCGATAAGGCGGTCCGCCCGACCAATGTGATGGGCGCCAGCAAGCGGCTTGCCGAAATGGTGCTGCAGGCGCTATCGGCCGAAAAGCAGGCCGGCGCGCACACCAATTTTTCCATGGTCCGCTTCGGCAATGTGCTGGGTTCCTCCGGTTCCGTCGTGCCGCTGTTTCGCCAGCAGATCAGGGACGGCGGCCCGGTAACGCTGACCCATCCCGACATCACCCGTTACTTCATGACGATCTCGGAGGCTTCGCAGCTTGTCATCCAGGCCGGCGCCATGGCAGATGGCGGCGATGTCTTCCTGCTCGACATGGGCGAGCCGGTGCGCATCGCCGATCTGGCGCGCCGGATGATCGATCTCTCCGGCCTGACGGTTCGTAGCGACGACAATCCCGAAGGCGATATAGAGCTTTCGGTCACGGGTCTGCGCCCTGGCGAAAAGCTCTATGAGGAACTGCTGATCGGCGACAATCCCGAGACGACGCAGCATCCGCGCATCATGAAGGCGCGCGAGGATTTTCTCTTCTGGCCGGAGCTTTCCAAGCGCCTGAAGGTTCTCGATGCCGCGCTTGACCGCAACGACATTCCCGCCGCCCGCCTGATGCTCGCCGAACTCGTCTCCGGCTATGCCTCGACCGGCGAGGTGACAGATCTCGCGCTGAGCGCCGCCGAGGCCAATACGGCCGCGTGATCAAAGCCCCGTTTTGCGCCGGGCTTTTTCCTTCTCAGTTTCAGGCATTCGCCCCATTGTCGACCGTCCAGGCTGCACAGGTGACCGAGCGGGCGGCTGGTGAGGTGAGATAGGCAACGACATCGGCAATCTCGCCGGGATCGGCAAAGCCCGCCGGATTGGACATGAGCCCCTTCTACTCACGCGCATGCGGGCCGTCTGCCGGGTTCATGTCCGTATCCGTCGAGCCGGGATGCACGGCATTGACGGTGATGCCGCGCGTACCGCAAGATTGCTGCCGATCGAAATGATGCGCCCGCCATCCGGCATGACCGTTAGCGCTGCCACGCCACGAAGGCCGAGCGGACATTGATCGAGAAGGTCTGATCGAAATCGTCATGCGACAGGGCCTCGATCGGCCCGGCATGGAAAATCCCGGCATTGTTGACGAGGATATCGATGCGGCCGAAGGTGCCGTCCAGGCAACGGCAGCCTCGACATCGGCGTCGTCGGACGCATTGGCCATGACGGCGAGCGCTGTTCCGCCCGCAGCCTCAATCGCCTTGACGACATTGGCGCCATCGGCCGCCAGCCGCTTGGCGATTGCCGCGCCCATGCCGCGGCTTCAGCGATCGAAGGCTTTCTCGTCAACACCGCCCGCGCCTATAGCCGCCCGGATCAGCCCCCCGGCTGCATGATCGTGCTCGGTTCCAACCCGGCGGTCAACGAAATCGAAGCGATCGGTGAGGATCTCAGGCAGCGCCGCGCCGAAAATATTAGCCAGCTTATGAAAAGATTCGAGCGGCCGTCAGCGAGGGTGAAATGACCGCCACCTTCGACTGTGAGGCCGCTGCCGTCTTCTTTGCCACGCTGCAGAATGGCATGTCGCTGCTTGCCCGTGACGGCGGCGGTGAGGCGGCGCTTATGGCTGTCGCTGGCAGCGGAAGTCCTGCCCTTGAAGGCATGACCCGCGATCATCGCAGCGGGTAACCGATATCTTTTTGGCAATCCAAGAGCCTCGAGCGTTCCGAGCGATCGTCACCCGTCAGCGTCCAGCTACTACATCGGAAGATAGACGGACTGAAAACGGCTCGCGAACTCAACTATGGGTAACGGATAGTATTTTATAAATACCAATAACTGATGATTGCAAACAAGTTGAACTTAAGCTTCAATAACAATTGCATTCTGTTCAGACGAGGTATTTTCCTATGGCTATACCTGGAATCAATGCAGTTATCGATATATCGCACCACAATACGATCACGAACTGGCAGTCGGTTGTGAACGACGGTGTATTGGCGGTCGTACATAAAGCGACAGAGGGAAGGGATTACAGGGATAAAGAGTATCATACGCGGAAGAATAAGGCGAAGACGGCCGGATTACTTTGGGGATCCTATCATTTTTCCAGCAGTGCCAATCCTTTGCTCCAGGTCGAGAACTACCTGTCCTATGCTCAACCCGCTCCGGACGAGCTTATCTGCCTGGACTACGAGCCGAGCAGTTCCGGTACGAATATGAGCTATTCTCAGATGGTCGAGTTTGTGGAGCTGATACAAAAGGAAATCGGCCGCTATCCGCTGATCTACGGCGGGCACCTCTTGAGAGAGGCGACGAAAAACGTAACGAACTCAGTTCTTTCCCAATGCCCTCTTTGGTATGCGCGATATGCAGATTCGCCTTTCGGCGTCCCGGCTTTGTGGGGCAGCTGGACACTCTGGCAATATACCGACGGCAACATCGGCCAGCAACCTCATAAGGTCAAAGGCATTGGTAACGTCGATCGCGACACCTTCAATGGGCCAAATCAGCAGGCGCTCAAGACTGCCTGGCCGCTAAGCTGAGCCAGCCGGCTCGCGCCCGATAACCGCAAACCGGTCCAGCTGCATTCGACAAGCATCGCCGCAGTGAGGGCTTTCGTGCATCACCAAACCAACCCCGGTCGATGTTATGGCCCGGAATGCTTGTGATGCCAAAGATCATTTCATGGATCGCCAAAATAGAACTGCAGGAGGACATGATGAGAGCCAGCGCAGCTGTGAACAGGGCATTGAGCGCGACCGATAAAGGAACCCGCTACGGGCTGGGTACCGGGGAAATGGACCCTGGCAATCCGTCACCGGCAGCGAACCGGAAATGTGACTGTTCCGGGTTCGTGGCCTGGTGTCTCGGCATGTCGCGAAAGACGCGGGAGGCCTTCTACTTAAAGTGGGACGGCGGCTGGATCGGGACGATAGCGGTTTCGAAGGACACTCGGGCCTTGGCAGGGATCGGAGGGCAAACCTATGCCAGCAGAGAAATTTAAGCCGGCTTTGCGGGCAGCTTTGAGAATGCACGAAATCGGCAATGATACTCCTTATCGCCTCTATTTCGCCGCCAAGGGGAAAAGCGGTGCATCGTTCGGTTTCATGCAGGGCGACCTAGCCGCAGGCCAGGTGGTTGTCACCAAAACCTTCAACGATATACTGACATCCGAGGGAATTCCGCCTTCAAAGATAAATTCCCTGCTGGCGAAATTGTCGGTCCACACTATCGGGAATCCGCTCAATCCAAGCGATACGAAGCTTGTAAATACGGCACTCGACAAACACAGAGCCGATGTCGACGAGATGGACGAAGCCATTCTCTCCGATGTGTATCAGAGCTTGGACACGTGCATTTCCGCGGCAAGCAACGGCGGTAAAACAATCAGCGGGAAAGCCATGCTCTACGCCGCCTTGTGGATCAATATGGCAGGCCCGCCCACGAAATTCCTGGACTGGCTGAAGGGAAAGGATCCTCACCTCATTCATCCGGTTCCAAAGGCGCCGGCGCTCATAACCGGCGATGACGTTCGCGCCTATCTGATGGCGACAAGCTATTACGTTTCCAATCCCGGCAACGCACCTCATCTGGACGCGTCCGTGAAAGCTGGAGAGGTGCTTCTTCCGTAGAGATCGCCTCAACTCAAGGGATCACAATCAATTCGTCGGAGAGAACTCATGCGACTTGAAGATGTTAAAAACACGGTTTTAATTTCTCAGCTTGGAGGCGACGGCGAACTGGTAAAGCAAATCCAGTTTCTGCTGACAAAGTATGGATATCTTGATCCACCCGTAGACGGCAAATTCGGTCCGGCATCGAACTGGGCGCTTACCGAATTCGCATACCGGAAAGGCATGTCGATCGGGCTCGGCCTTACGCCACAACTGGCCGAAGCGCTCCTCGACACAAAGCATGAAACCTTACCCGCACTCGCCAAGTCCGGAACCTGGTTCGACAAGGTCATCGATTACATGGTGGCGAAGGAATATTGGATCTGCCGGCATCCTGAAGCAACAAACATCGTCTATCTGGAAGGCGTCGACCCCGACGGCAAGTCGAATAACAACAAGCCAAATCAGTTCAATGATCTGCGCGTTGTGTTTTCGGTAAACGCAGGAGGCGCGCCGGTCTTTACAGTTTGGGAAGGAACGACGGAGCCGGGGCTCTTCTGGACAATGAACCCGATGAGCAGCAAGGGAGCCGCGAGGATTGCCTTCAATCAATATAAGTCCTGGAGCGTGGGCACGCATCATCCTGGCAAGGCGTCTGCACATGAAGCGCTGGTTCAGGTTGAGCCCATTCTCGTCTACCGGGATCTTAATAAGGATTTCAAGCGCCAGGGCGATCAGACGGAATTTGGCCTCTTTGCTATCAATCAGCATTGGGGATACAATGCTCCGAAAGACGATCTCGGACAAACGAGCGCCGGCTGCCTCGTTGGCCGGACAAAAGCTGGTCATCTCGAATTCATGTCGATGATCAAGTCCGACCCTCGTTACTTGGCGAATTCGACCTATCGCTTCATGACAACCGTCCTTCCCGGCAAGGAAGTCCTCAGCTAGAATCATCGTGCCGTGACCGACGAATCCAGTCTGTTGTAGAGCCGGTCGCCGGGATTGAGCGGACGGATATCGCCGCGCGAATGTACTCAACATGCACTCGAGAGCCCCCGCCACGGTGGCGGCAGCCGGAAGTTTTCTATGAGCTTTGGGCGGGTGTAGCAGCGGAGGATTGCGATTTGCAACCCGTGTGAAGGCAAGTGCCGCGGCTAACGCTGCTGAGCTTGCCAGAGGACGCCCTCGACGTGGCTTACCTCGCCGCTGGCATAAGCTCGTAAGAATTGGCGCGTGTTTCTCAGCCAGCCACATCCTGTTTCTCTGAAGGTTTGGGGCCGGCGGCGCGAATGCCGATCGCCTTGCCCAGACTATCGAACCAGAACTGTGCTCCGAGTGAGAGCGCCAGCATCGTCAGGAGCCAGCCGGCCACGTGCTTGATCCACGCCCAGGCCCTTTCTCCTTTTGACAGTGCCACTTTCTGCGCCTTTCCGTCCGCACCGGTTGTCACGGTAGTCCCGAACATCAGGCGGTCGATGTCTGCTGTTGTCCACCCGATCGGAAGGTTCTGGTCGATCTCGCCGAGGACGGCGTTGATGTCGGTGCTGGAGGAATCCTGCGTCGGGATGAGCGTGTTTGGTTTGTCCGCTGCCGCTAGGCGCTCCGCCTGGGACGACAGGGCAGCGCGAAGCGCCGGCTGCGCCCAGATCTGTCGCGCGACCTCGATGGAGTTTGCGTTCAATCCGACCGTTACGACCGCCGCAATCGCCAGGATCACGAGCTGTACGTTTCTCTTGTACCATCCTCCGAAACGGTCCATCGCGTCGTCGTACCACTGCTCCAGCGCGGCCCTCAGCTTGTCGGCATCGCCCTGGGCCTCTCTGAGAAATGGAGCCAGCGGGCCGTCCAGGGAGGGTGACGCCAACGCTTTTTCATCGGTCACGATGTCCACCAGCGCCTTGGCGAAGGCAGCTGGCGGGATATAGCTCGGCAGTTTGCCGGCAAGCGAGAGCCGCTCGATGCGGGGGTCGGCATAAACGCGCTTTGCAAGCCCCGTCATGTTGGGATCGTTGAGCATCGTCTTGATACTCGTCAGCAGATGGCGCCCCCGCCAGCTGGTAATGTTGGCGATGAGCTCCTGGACGACGCTACAGACGAGTGCCAGAAGCAGATACATGAGCGCAAGTCCGATGCCGACGTCGAGCACTGCCGAGTTCCACATATCCGTCTCCTTCATACGCCCGGAGGATCGATGGTCGGAGCGGTGAACCAGTTACCAAGCTGACGCAGGCCCGGCACGCGCCAAATCGCAGCCGGCTTTCGCGAGGCAAGCGCAAAGACGGGATTTCCCGCCTTGTCGGTCCACGGAGCGCGCCAGACGAAGAAGCGGGCGTTCTTGTCTGTCTGGCAGGCGGCGAGAATGTCGCGGACTTTGGCGACATCGAGGCCGGTGGACTTGGCGATCCCGGCCTCGTTCCTGAAATCGAACGTCGGGTTGAGCAATGCGGCCAGGACCAGTCTGATTTCGGTCTCCGTCGCGTTTGGTCGCTTCCAGGATTTCGGGAGGCTCCATTCGCTCAACTGGTCGCGTCGCACGAGATCGGCAAGAAGCGTCAGCCGGACGAAGGTGAAGACGCGTTTCTTTCCCCAGTGGAAGCCGAGTTCCATAAGACGGCGCAACCACCAGCTCGGCCCTTTCTGGGCAATCAGTGCTGCACCCAGCTTTTCGATGCGCCGTTCGATCGCGGCCTGCAGGTCATCAAAGTCCTTTTCGGTAATGCGCGGCCATTGCGGATAGTCGACCACGTCGGCCGCATCACCGAGGAGCGGTATGATCTGGAAGGTGGGCTTGTTCTCAATGTCTCTTCCGCGAAAATCCTCGTTGGCACGCGCCGCATCCGGCCAGGCTTTGACAATTTCGTTGTCTCCATGGATGACGAAGGAGTCCTTCAGGAACTTCTGGCAGTTGCGCCGCCCAAGCTGGTAGTCGTGCTCGCGAAACGCCTGCGAGAGGAAGCCGCCGAAGCCGCCAAGCAATCCGGACGCGATGGCATAAGCTTCCTCGGCTCCGCCGGGCGGCACACGATGCGGGCAGATGAGGAAGCGGCTGAAAATGCCGTCGGTTGCCGCCACAGCAACTTCCGAAGGCTTGAACTGCGTCTGGGTGCGCAGCGCCGGCAAGAGTGCCATGAGAACGCTCATCAGGTCGCCCGCCGGCTGTCCATCGGGTGGAAACAGCGGAGGCTCGGGAAATGGATCGATCATGATCACCGCACGGTCGGCCTCGGATCCCGTTCGCGGATTGGGTGTGCCTGGATCATGCATGAGGCAATAACGGGCAAATTCGAACGGCTCGTTGTTGATCAGGCCGCCATCGACCGCCGTGAACGGGAATGCACGCTGCTTTCCCCAATCCGTCGGAAATGCCGGCTTCATCCTGTCCCTGACGTAGCTCGCATCGGCAAGCGGCCAGTTCCTGCCTTCGTAATCATCGACGTTCGCGATCCATTCGCGGGCGGAAAGTCCAATCGGAAAGGCTCCGGATGCCACCGCGCCGAGCGCATAATCCTTCCATTCCGCGCTCGGCTGTCCGCCAACCAGCAGCGACTTCACGTCGAGCGCGCGCATCGTGTCGTTATCGGCAAAGGAGCTCTGGCTCGCCCAGTTCCCAAGTCCCAGCACACGATAATGGACACGGTCGCCGTGGCTCATCATGCCATAGTCGCCGCCGGTGAAGCTCACCGTGTAGGGCACGCCGCGAAGGTTGGAGATCGTTAGGTAGACGTCGAGCGTGGAGGAAACATAGGGATAAGGGGGAGTGATGGCCGAGATCTTCAGCGCGGCATCCTTGATCGAAATCAGCACCTTGCTGTTCAGAGCTGAAACGACATCGCCCCCGTCCTCCAGATCGCTGGTATCGAGAAAGTCGGATCGCCCGGTCGTCGACAGCATTTGCGGGCGGACCACCCAGGCATCGTAGAGGTTCGGCAGAAGGTACTTGTATTTCTGCGTCGAGGCCCCGCCCGGGTCCGCCGACGTCGGCTGGACGCCCCCAGCCAGAGCGACAGCGCCCAGGGCACCGGTGATCGCTCCGGCCGACGCTCCGGTAATGACCTTGATTGCAGCGCGGTGATTGGGAATTACCGGCGCCGATTCCGGATCGGCCCTTGCCACCTCCCAGGCCTCCAGCGCCTGCACCAGGAAATCGAATACCCCGGCCGAATAGGCGCCTGCCGAAATCGCGCCCGCCATCGCAAGGCCGATTTGAAATTCCGGTATCTTGCTTCCCTCCGTCATTACTGCCCTCCGACAATAAGTATCAGCCTCCGGACTCGTGTTCCGAAGTCATGTCAAGCAGATTTTGAGTACTGATTTCCCACTACAATAGAGCGAATGTTCTGCGGAAATTCAATGAGAAAGTTTATGACTTCAAACTTATTCCAGATTTAAAATCTTCCAAATAAAAATACCGGAAGTCTAAGTAAAATCTTGATTTGTCCTATTTACAATTTAAAGGAGCAATGTATCATCTGCGCTCGCTCTCGATCGCGAGCGGGCAGACGGATCCCGGACAGCATCCAGAAAAGGAACCAGAAGCTGCGACCATCAAGGTCGTCGGCAAGTCGTGCAACGTCTGGCCTTGGCTTACGACAGCATCAAACCGGGCAATTGAGCAAGCTCCTGCGGTCGCCGGTCGCCCCCGGGTCTTTGGAAGCCTCAGGCGCCTAAAACCAGCGCAACGGAGAAGTCATGATGAAACGTCCCGCTATGCTTCTGTTCCTGTCCTTGTCCCTTTTGACGGTATCCTGCACCAGCTCCATGCCGCCAAGCAGAGAAAGCAGTGCGGACCTCAATTCGACGCTCCAGTCGCTGGGTTATGAAGCGGTCGCGCTTCCGTCCACCGCCTACGGGCCGGGTTCGCTCGTGACATCGATAAAAGGGAGCGGATTTTCGGCGCCTCTCAAGCTGACCTATCTTTGCCGTCCCGACTACACCCAGAGCCCGCCACCGATCATCGACCCGGCGGAGTCGCAGAATGTCTCCCGCTCGCTGAACGGCTCGCTTTCGCTCGATCCGGCAACGCTCACAAAGATGGGTCTCGGCGCCAGCCTCTCCTATATCGACTCCGTCACGCTCAAGCTGACGAATGTCAGGGTCGAACAACTTGCCCTCGATGATCTTCATCAAATTCGCAATACGCTTGGCCCGAACTGCCAGTCTATCCTGACGGAGTATGGGAAACAGTCGCTGGCCTATCAGACACAGCAGGCCATTCGCGCGGACGTGAACTATTCGATCCAGATGAAGAAGGGCGCATCGGTCGAAGCGAAGGGGCTGGTGCTCAAGGCGCTGTTAGCCGCGTTTGGCGGCAAGATCGAGAGCAATCGGGAACTGAGCGCGAGCGGCACGGGCCTGTTCTATGGACTGGTCCTTGTCAAGGTCTGATCATCGACACAACGGCGCTAATGGCCCTACCCCACATGCACATGGCATCTGACGGTGACCGGAGTGCATTTAAGGGAACCGCAGACGAGAGCATTTCCATTTTTCTTCGAATCGCGGAAATGCTCTATCTCTTTGTTTCCATGCAATTCCGGACGCAAAATCGCGGCGCACTTCTGCTGGAATTGCTCTGGTTCCGCAAGCCCCCGGTCCGGTTTCCCGACCGAGGGCGTTTCATATCGGCCAGCAGCCGTTATCGGAGCGTCGGGCAGCCGCGGACATTGGCAAAGCTGATTTCGTCGGGACCTCGCCGCGTCCAGCCCTGGACGATCACACGCCGCGGCGTGACGTCGACGACGCGAGCGCGGCGGAAGCCGAAATCACGCGCCTTGTCCTCTGCCCATCGGGGATCGCAGCCACCGCGCGGCGGACGACCCCAACCGGGCGGCGGCGGGGGAGGCCTGCCCCAATCCCTGTCGGGTTCAAAACGCGGCGGCGGGCCTCTGTCGTAACCATCGTAATATTGCGCAGACGCGATGCTCGACGTCGAGGCTACGGTGCCAAGGGCAAGCAGAATGCCGATGGCAGATTTCGTGAAGTTGATCATCAATCCAATTCTCGTTGGGGCATACGCCTGTGAGGGTAGGGCACATCGTGGCAAACTGATGGCCAAGGGTATTGTCGCCCAATGACGAGACAATTCGCTGTGCGAGTCCAATGGGTTAATATCGCCTTCCGGCTTCAGTATAACGGCGCGCCGTTCCGCAGGACACTGCAGATGGCCCACATGATCGCCTCAGCAAAGTCTGGATACTCTATAGCAGGTCGCAGTGATCGCAGAGCCCGACCGAGGCCGGGCGGGGTCGCATTCGCTGATCTCAGCTAAGCGTTTCTGCAAAAAGTTCGAGCAGGCGTTTCCAGTGCCGCTCAGAACCCTTTTCGCTGTAGGTCTCGCCGCGGTCGGGAACGGTCCAGCCATGCGACATGCCGATATAGTTCTCGATGATGTGGTCGACGCCACCCGTGCGGAGCGCCTCTGCAAGCCGCGCGGACTGTTCGGGCGGGAAGCTGCCGTCGACGCCGGCAACGCCGACATAGACGCGCGCCTTGATGTTGCCGGCGAGGCGATGCGGGCTGTCGGGCGCCTCGCTCGCCAGATTGCCGCCGTGGAAGCTTGCGGCCGCCGCGATCCTGTTGGCATAAGCGGCCGCTGCCGTCAGCGCCCGTCCGCCGCCCATGCAATAACCAACGGCGCCGAACGGACCGGAAACGCCTTCGGCCGCAAGCGTGTCGAGGAAGGCTGCGCTGTCGCGCTTCGTCATTTCCTGCGTCGTCTCGCGGATCATCTTCATGATCTCGGCGCGCGAGGTCTCGTTACCGAAGGAAGAGCCGTCGAAGGGGCCGTATGAACCGAAGCGGTAGAAGAGATCGGGTATCAGCACGATGTAGCCGGCAGCGGCCAGACGCTCACCCATGATATCGGTCGCTTCACGCGGTCCGAGCGCATCCATGTAGTAGAGAATGCCGGGCAGAACCTTGCCCTCGCCGCCCTCGGGGCGGAAAATCGACGCCCTGGCAAGGCCGTCAGCCGTCGTGATTTCAATATCGCGTTTCATCGACCAATCCCTTTGATTTTATTGAAGCAGCCCTAAAGCCGCTGCCGCCAATCTGGCAAAGGCGGGCGACAGTCTCAAGACACGAATGCGTGGCGGCGGATCCTCGCTCACCTCTATCTCTGAGGGTCGTATCCGACCCGCGGGCCTACCGTGATTTTCGGGTCAAGCGGATCCTCCAGCCCATCCAGGCCGCCGTCAAGCCGACCGGCGCCTGGAGCGCCGCGCGTCCATTCGGACGCACAAAGGACGCTCTAACTCTCTGAATCTACATATCAGGTTTTCCGAAAATCGATTCCGATTTACGGGCCGCGAAGCTGTGGGCCGATGATTTCGAACTGTTGAGTGCGGTTCCATACTGCGCCGCGAGGGTGCTCAAACAAGGAGCGAACTGGCCGTTGGTGCGTGAACCGCAACCCGATCATGCGTCGAGCGCAGGCCGTTTGGAAAGCGAGATCAGTTCCTTGAAGTGAGTGGCAATTCGGCCTTCGCGACTGGCGTCTTCCGCTTCCCAACCGAATTTCCACGCGTCGTGTCGCGCAAGCCAATCGCCGAGAGCGCCGGTATCACCAGTGGGCATCCTGTGCGCTTCGAGATACGGGTTCTCGTACGCCTTCAATCCGAGCACTCGAGCCCGTGCACCTGCTTCCTGCAAATCGATCAGCTCTTCAATCGTCATACTCAGCCCTCAAACGATGCGATGAGGCTAACATCATCGGCCGCTAACGCAAGTGATTGCTAATTAATGGGTTAATCCGCGAAGATTTGGCTTCGGGACGGTGATCGCGGTCGAATGAGCAAGCCAGCGCTGATGGCTTGCAGGCCATCAGGTTTTTTTGCGTCCCGGGCGGGTGTCAAAGCCGGTTTTGCGGGGGCAGCGGATCGATGTCCGATGAGGTAATCCAGACGCGCCCGTCATAAGCCAGTTCCCCATCCATGAACTTGCGGTCAGCAATACATTCGTAGAGGTCCAGCCTGTCGATGAGCCCCTGGATCATATCACCAGCAGAGGAAGGAAGAGCATCGCCTGCGATGCATACGACCTGATGCAGGCTGCCTTCCGCCATGACGAGAACGGCGTGCGTGCCACAAAGGCGGATTTTACCGGGCACAGTTACGAGCGACATTTTGGCCTCCTACTGAGTTACGGGAGAGTGCGGCTGCGTCTCCTGAAGGCTAGGGAGCCATGGTTAATCAAAGGTTAACATCAATCAATTCGGCAGTCGGATGGTTTGCCACCTCAAAACGACGTAGTGCAGGTCGTGGAAGTTTATATTCGAACTCGGGATGACAAAGGCGCGTGGCTATGCGAATGGCGATCATTGTGATTTGTTCGATTTTGCTCGTTGCTCAGCAGGCGGCAGCCGGGAATGCGGGATGGGAACCCGACCCGACTGGCCGGTAACGGGCCGCCGAAACCCCTGAGGGGGATTCACTCGACGGGCATGACATACGACGAATGAAACGCGATGAGTGACTGTGGGGATCTGAAATCGATGTCGAAAGCCGCTGCCGCTGCAAGATATATTCTTGCTTATCTGTCATGGCCATTGGTGTTCTTCTCCGGCCTGACCGGCGCCTATTTTGGTTTTGCCAGCGGGCATCCGATGGTCGCATTTGCAGCCGTCTATGCCGGTGCGGTCATGCTCCTCTTCCTGCTCGAGCGCATCATTCCCTATGAGGAAGGCTGGCTCTTGCCGGATGGCGAAACGGCGAATGATATTGCCCACACCGTCCTGACCAAGGGGCTCGTCGAACTGGCGGCACTCGCCGGGGTCATCTTTCCGATGCTCGCCGCAGCTCTGCTGCAGCCGATTGCCGCCATGCAGTTCAGCCTTTGGCCGTCATCCTGGCCGACGCTCTTCCAGGCGTCTCTTGCCGTCATCATTGCCGAGTTCGGCCTTTACTGGGCGCACCGCATCGCTCATGAACGGCTGTTCTTCTGGCGCTTCCATGCCCTGCACCATAGTGTCACCCGCCTCTGGGTCATCAATACCGGCCGTTTCCACGTCATCGATTCCCTGTTCAAGATCGCGTTGAGCCAGATCCCGCTCTACCTGCTCGGCGCCCCGCTGCAGGTCTTCTGGTGGCTTGGTGCCGTCACGGCCTTCATCGGCATCCTGACCCATTGCAACGTCGACATGCGGACGGGCCTTTTCGATTTTGTCTTCAGCACGCCCCGGCTTCACCGCTGGCACCATTCGAAGGATCTGCGCGAAGGCAATACCAATTACGGCGAGAATGTCGTGCTGTTCGACCAGCTGTTCGGCACCTATTTCAATCCCGACCGCCCATCCTCGACCGATATCGGCATCAAGGGCCAGATCGCCCCCGGCTTTGTCAGCCAACTGACGCAGCCCTTCACCAAGGACGGCGTGCGCCAGATCCTCGGCCTTAGTCCCAAACGCAGCTGAGGCCGAAAATCGGTCTTTGCCCGTCATCATTTCATGACAATCGACCCGTAAGAGCCTGCAAACCTCGACGGAAACGGACAGGACGGCGATGACGACGTTGAAACAGGTTGCGCTGAGGGCCGGGTGTTCCATGGCGACGGCAAGCCGAGTGCTGAACCTTAGCGGTCCCGTCAGCCAGGCGGCGGCACTTCGCGTGCGTCGCGCTGCAGCCGAGGTCGGCTATCGGGCGGCCGCATCCTCTGCCCGCAGCGGTCGCCGGCCTGTTATCGGCGTGCTGGTGCCGAGTGTGACCAATCCGGTTTTCGCTTCGTCCCTCTCGGGCATCCAGAACCGCATGCTGGTCGCCGGCCATAGCGTTCTCATCGCCCAGTCGAACTACGATCCCGACCAGGAGGCCAATGCCGTGGCAGGGCTGCTCGGCGAGCGGCCGACCGGGCTGATCCTGACGGTCTGTAATGGTGAGACGAGCCCGGCATTGGCGCAGGACCTACCGCCGACCGTGCTGCTTGGCAGCTCTCCGACCGTCCGATATCCGGCTGCCGTTACCGTCAACAATTATGCGGCCGGCTGCCGGCTGACCGAACATCTCTTGTCCATGGGCCACCGGCGCATTCTCTATGTCTCGGGCAGCTTCAGGGCCTCGGACCGCGCGCTTTTGCGCTACCGCGGCTATCTGCAGACGATGGAGGCAGCGGGCGTGGCCTCGCTCGAGGCCGTAGAGGTGCCCTTCGTCAGCGGCTATGACCAGATGGATCTCGGCCAGGCCTTGCGGACATTTTCCCCGACCGCCGTCATCGGCTCGAACGATCTGATCGCGCTTGGCGTCATCGGCGCCATTAATCGCGAGGGGCTCAGTGTCCCCGACGATATCTCGGTTGCCGGCTTCGACGGCATCGCCATCGGCAAGCTCATCAATCCGACGCTGACCTCGATCGAAATGCCCGATCTCAGCATGGGGGCGACGGCGGCCTCGCTGCTCCTCGATATCGTCGAAAACGATGCGCCGCTACGGCATCTGGAATTGTCGCATGCTCTGCGTGTGGGTGGCACGGTGCGGAATCTCCTGAACGAAGAAACCGCCGCACCCGAGGGGTACGGCGGTTCCGGATCGAGACCGCGAGCGGCCTAGCATTCAGATTTAGCTGCGCGGCAGCATGCCTTCGACGTCGGCGGCTGCGTCGTCGAGCGCTTCCTTCGGCTCGGCCGAGCCATCCACGATGCGCGACAGGTTGTCGACGATCGTCTGCGTGACCTTGACGCCGTTGGTGCCGGGGAAGGCGTACCACGGGATCATCCGCGGCATCTGGCTGAGGCCGGCCTGAAAGAGCGGGTTCTTCTTGTAGAAGTCGCCGAGATATTCGGCGGACTTGGCGGCAAGCTCGTTGTTCGGCACATAACCGGTGCCGGGAACGACGACGGAGGCGCCATAGGGGCCGGCGGCGAACTTGGCGAACTTCCAGGCGGCATCCTGCTTTGCCGGGTCCTTGGCGAGGATGACGACGGCGTTGCCGCCGGTCGGCAGATGGCCCTTGTCCGGATCGATCAGCGGAATCTGGGCGGTGCGCAGATCGAACTTTGTGCCGACATTCTTGATCGTATTGACGAGCGCGCCGGTCGTCTGGAACTCGAAACCGACCTTGCCGGCTGCGAAGGCCTGTTCGCCCGCGGCCTTGGTGAAGACCGGCATGCCGCCTTCCTTGACGAAGCGGCTGATCAGCCCGACGGCCTTCTGGCCCTCGGGACCGTTGAAGGCGACCTTCTGCTCGTCGTCGCTCAGCATCTTGCCGCCAGCGCCGAAGAGCAGGGCGGAGAACATCCAGTCGTCGCCCTGCCAGCGGAAGTCCATGCCGTCGACGCCATTACCGAGCGCCTTGATCTTGCCTGCGAGCGCGATCACTTCATCCCAGGTCTTCGGAGGGGTATCCGGGTTGCCGCCGGCTGCCTTCACGAGATCGGCATTGTAATACATGATCGGGTTGGAGGTGGCGAAGGCAAGGCCGACCTGCTTGCCCTTGACCTGGGCGAGCTTCAGGATCGTGTCCGAGAAGCCCTTCTCTGCCATGTTGCCTTCCTTCTGGACGAGCGGCGTCATGTCGACGGCGACGTTGCGCTCGTTCAGCATGCGCAGGCGGTTCAGCCCGATGAAGGTGACGTCGGGCATTTCAGACGTGCCTGCCTGGCGCAGGATCAGCTGGATGCCGTCTTCATAGGTCGCCGAGGGAGCGGCGAACTGGATCTTGATATCGGGGTTTTCTTCCATGAACTTCTTCGAGATCGTGTCCATCACGTCCTTGAAGAAGCCCGGCATCGGGTAGTGGATCGTCAGCGTCGTTTCGGCGTGGGCCGGCAGTGCTGCCGCCACGGACAGAGCCGCTGCTGCGAGGAACTGGGTGAAATGCTTCATCGCTCGTTCTCCTGGGTTCAGCCGGTCAGCCTTTGAGACCGGTCATGGTGATGCCCTCGACGAAGCGTTTCTGCGCCAGCAGGAAAGCCGCAACGAGGGGAATGGTGATGATGATGGTGGCCGCCATCAGCGCGCCGTAGTCGTCGCCGGCTTCGGCGGCGCGGAAGTTCATCAGGCCGAGCGGCGGAGTGGCGTAGCCGGGCTTCGAGATGACGATCAGCGGCCAGTAGAGGTCGTTCCAATGGGCGACGACCGAAAAGATCGCAAAGGCCGTCACCGCCGGCCAGGCATTCGGCACGATGACGCGCGAAACGATGCCGAGTTCGGACATGCCGTCGAGACGCGCTGCATGGATCAGGTCGTCGGGCATGGCGCGGAAGAACTGCAGGAACAGGAAGATCGCAAAGACCGAGATGGTGAAGGGCGCGACCAACGCCGTATAGCCGTTGAGCAGCGACAGGTTGTCGAAGGCGACATAGAGCGGCAGCGCCGTTGCATGGATCGGCACCAGCAGGCCGAGTAGCACGAGTACCATCATCAGGCGGGCGGCACGGAACTTCAGCTTAGCCATGGCATAGGCGCAGGGTATGGCGACGACCACCTGGAAGACGAAGATCAGCGCGCAGACCACGAAGCCGTTCCACAAGAGCGTGCCCATCGCCACCTTGTCGAGTGCCTTGGTGAAATTCTGCACGTAGAAGAAATGCGTCGGGATCAGCGAGAGCGCGGCGGTGAAGATGTCGTCCTGCGATTTGCCGGCCGCCGATATCATGAAGATATAGGGCGCGAGGAAGATGATCGCGCCGAGGAGGAGCAGAGCAAGGCGGATCAGCCGGCCGAGGGTGAATGGAGAGCGCGTCTTCATGAGTAGTGCACCCGCCGATCGAGGAAGCGGTATTGCAGGAACATCATCACCACGAGGATGGCGAGGAAGACCACGGTCATGGCCGAGGCATAGCCGACCTTCATGTAGACGAAGCCCTCCTGATAGATGGTGAAGAGCAAGACTTCGGAGGCGTGATTGGGGCCACCATCCGTCAGCGTCTTGACGGTCTCGAAGGTCTTCACCGCATTGATGACGCTGATCGTGGTGACGAAGAGCGCCGTCGGCCCGAGCATCGGCCAGGTGACGAGGAAAAAGCGGTCGAGCGAGGATTTGGCGCCGTCGATCTCTGCAGCGGCATAAAGCTCGCGCGGGATCGCGGTGAGGCCTGCCAGGAACAGTACCATGTTGAAGCCGACCGTCTGCCACACACCGATGATGGAGAGGCTGTAGAGCGCGGTTGCCGAGGAGCCGAGCCAGTTCGGCTTCGGAAGGCCCGCGAGACCGATCAGCGCATTGATGGGGCCGATGGTCGGGTGGAAGAGATATTGCCAGACGGTCGCCATGGCGACGATCAGCGAGACGACGGGGAGGAAATAGGCAGTGCGGAAGACGCTCTTTCCCCAGCCCTCGCTCTCGATCAGCATGGCCACACCGAGGCCGAGCAGGATCGAGACGGGCGCGACGATCGCTGTATAGACCGTCGTGTTCCACAGCGACTTGCGGAAGGCGCGGTCGGAAAAGAGCTCGGCATAATTCTCGAAGCCGACGAAACGGAACTTGCCGGCGCCGAGCTCGAAATCGGTAAAGCCGAGGACGACGACGGCGACGATAGGCAGCAGCACGAAGAGGACGATCAGGATAATCGCTGGCAGCGTCAGCAGCCAGGCCGTCTGTGCCTCGCGTCGCTCATGCCTGACGGATGGTGCGACCGACCGGATCTCGCCTGCGGCAATGCTAGCCATGGGCCTTCTCCCTGCTGGTATCGGCGGGAAGGGCGGCAGTGCGCAGCCGGCGGCCGTCGGGTGCAAAGACCATGGCCTTGTCGGGCTGAAAGGAGAGGGCGACGGGCAGGCCGGCAGAAAGGCCTGCGGCATCGGCCGGCGCAAGCTTGGCAAGTACGGTCTCGCCGATCGCATTGAGACGGCAGAACAGGATCACCTCGGAACCGAGGAATTCCATGCGCTCGATGCGGCCGGGAAGCGAGGTCTGGCCCTCTGCTGCAAGCCGCACGAATTCCGGACGGATGCCGATCGTCACGTCGGAACCGGCAAGATTGGGTTCCAGCGTGAGCCTGATATCGCCGAAAGCAATCGTTCCGCGATCGGCGCGCGCCGGTAAGAGATTGATGCGCGGCTGGCCGACGAAGCGGGCGACCTCGATATGAGCGGGATCGTCATAGATGACTTGCGGTGCTGCCAGCTGCAAAAGCTGGCCGCCGATCATCACGGCGACGCGGTCGGCCATGGAGAGCGCCTCGGCCTGATCATGGGTGACATAGACGGTCGGCACGCCGGCGCGGCGATGTAATTCGACGATTTCGCCGCGTGCATGGACGCGCAGATTGGCGTCGAGGTTCGACAGCGGTTCGTCCATCAAGAAGACGCTCGGATGGCGCACCATGGCGCGGGCAAGTGCTACGCGCTGGCGCTGACCGCCAGACATCTGGCCAGGCTTGCGCTCCAGCAGATGGTCGATCTTCAGAGCTTTGGCCGTCTCCTGCACGTCGCGAGAAATGCCGGAACGAATGGCCCGGTAGCCGGGCATGACAGGGCCGAGGAAGGGAAGACGCTGAATGCGGCTTAAGCGCCGCATGGCCAGCGGCACGGCGATATTCTGGCCGGCCGTCAGATGCGGATAGAGCGCGTAGGACTGGAAGACCATGGCAATGTTGCGGTCTGCGGCCGCCACACTGGACATTTCCCGCCCGCCGATGACGATCTCGCCGGTGTCGGCATGGTCGAGGCCGGCAAGGATGCGCAGGAGCGTGCTCTTGCCGCAGCCCGAGGGGCCAACGAGGGCGATGAATTCGCCCGACTGCACGTCGAGGCTGATGTTCTTGAGAATGGCGTTGTCGCCATAGGACTTGGAAATGGCCGAAAGGGTCAGCGCGCTCATTGCGCAGGCTCCTTCTGCACCTTGTGGGCCTCGTGCGGATAGACTTCGGCGACCACATCGTCGAGCACATGCGCCACCATGCCTGATATAGCGACGATCTCGCTTGTGACGTCGTCGCCGAGATCGTGAAGCACCGCTCCAACAAGCTTCTCGCCCGGCATCTCTCGCTCCATCGTGCCGATGATGAAGGCGGCGGACGGTCCCCAGACGAGCGACGTGTCATTGAAGCGGCCCTTCCAGGCCCAGTGCAGGTGGCCGCTGGCATAGAGCCCGACATCATGGGCGGCGATCAGATCGTAAAGCCTCTGCCGCTGAGCCGGGCGGATGCTCCAGTAGCCGGTGTCGCCTTCATCGGGCGTATCGACGAAGAGCGGCTTATGGGCAAACATCGCGATGCGCCGGCCGGAGCGCTCGGCAAGCGCCTTTTCCAGCCATGCGAATTGCGTTTCCTGCTCGTCATTCTCCATGCCCATCAGCAGGCTGTCGAGGCCGATGAGGCGCCAGTTGCCGGCATCCTCCAGCCAGTAATCCGGGCCTACGAGGTTGCGCCAGCGGCTGAGCCTTGTCGCATCGACCGGCTGGAGCGAACCCGGCAGATGGCCGACATCATGATTGCCCGGAACGATCAGCATCGGGATCTTCACCTGCTGCATCAGCTCCATGCAGAAGATAAGGTCCTCGTCCTTGTCGGCGCCATCGACGGCAAGATCGCCGGTATGGACGACGAGATCCGCGCCGCTGCCGTTGATCCAGTCCGCAAGCGGCTGCCAGTTGCCGTTGAAATGCGGTATCGACGGGCTGAAATGCGTGTCGGTGATCTGGACGATTTTCATGCCGGCGCTCTCCAATAAGGCCCGCGGCAGATTTCCGGCGGCAGGCAATGCTGATGCCGCCTCTTTAGAGCGCCCCAATGTCAGGCGGGTTACAAGCGTTTCCACCCTTGTTCCAATTGCGTCGTGGAATTGTCATGAAGGCGGATCGCGGCTGACGCCAAAGCCGCAATGTATCGGCAACCCATCGGCCCTATCCGTCTTGGCGAGGATAAATCCACGCGCGAAGGACCGATCGATGAAGATAAGGAAACGGAGTTGGCCGCGGCCAATTCTTCTCGGCTGCGCCTTGCTTGCGGCCACGTTCATGCTGGCAGCCTGTGCCTCGCAGATTATGAAGAGCTATGTCGGCGTGCCGATCAGCAGCGTCATGCTGGATTACGGCCCGCCCGACAATGTCTATGAGATGCGCCCTGGTGAGCGGGCCTATCAATGGCGCAAGGACAAGACGCAGGTGGTCTCCGGCGGCTCCAGCGGCGAGCTACGCCAGACACGCCGCGGCGAACGCTACGAGGTGACGGAGACGCCTGGTTATGTCGAGCGGACGGAATGTTTCTACACCTTCTACACCCGCAATTCCGGCGGCCAATGGTATGTGACGAGTTTCAGGCAGCCGCAGCTCGAGTGCGAGTGAACCCGCGCTTCAATCAAGCGCGCATCGGGTTGATAAGATCGATGCCGGCGAAGTCCCGCTCATTGTCCGTCACGACGATGCAATCATTTGCCCCCGCGACGGCCGCGATGATCATGTCGAGACCGCTGCGGGGCCTGCCTGCCGCCTTGCCGTCGGCCATCAGTCGCGCCCAGATCAAACCGGCCTTGTCGTCGAAGGGCAGGATGCGCCCCGCAAAAAGGGCTTGCGGTCGCTCCGCGCCGCAGAACCAGGCATCGAGGGCATCCCGCCTCTTGCCGCGAGGGCTTTCCAGGATGCCGCGGCGGATCTCCGCAACCGTAAGTGCTGCGATGAACAGATCCTCGTCACGCTGGCTCGCCCACCATGACAGCAGCGATTCAGATGGTTGCGGTTTGATGACGTTGCTGATGATGTTCGTATCGAGAAGGTATCGGGTCACAGATCGACCTTACGTCCTTCCTCGCGCGGTCGTAACAGATCGAGCTCGGCCCCGACAAGCGGCGAACGGCGCAAGGCAGCAAGGATGCCGCCGGATTCGGGAGGTTCGCCGCCAATCAATGCCTTGACGGCCGTGCGTGCTTCGTCAGCCGCCGGCCCGTCTTCAGCCAGATGGCGGGCCAGGGAGCGGATCAGTTCTCGGTCCGACTCCAGGGCGACCACTTCAAATCGCTTGAAACCGCGTTGAGAAAGGCGCTTGCGGTATTTGTCGATGGCCTTCTTCTGCGCGGCATTGGCCACGGTATCCTCCATGATCTATATCCAGATATATAGCCAATGATGGTCGTTGATACAAGCGCCACAGGCCTCGCAGCCCCATCCATCACCTGGCGCCAGAGATCTGAACTCCTACCTTGGTGGCACGCTGACCTTCACCCCTACGGCAGGTGATCGCCACGTCGGAAGTCACCGCCACGCAGCCGATTGACCTGTCGTTGATACCGGGCAGCGTGACCCAGCAGCATTTTATCGATTGGCTTCTCGCGTCCTTAAGCGCCGTCTGGCAAGCTTCTGCTGACGATGGAGAGACCATGACCCGCAAAAGCTTCGCGATATATAGCAGCGTGTTCACCGCTCTGTGGATTGCCCTCATCGGCGGGTTTCCGTTTCTCCTCTTTGCTGCCGTGAAGATGACCGCCTGCGCGGCCGACACCTGCGGCGCCGTCGCTCTGATATTCGGCCTGTTTGGCCGCATCATCGTGGTATTCGTCTACGCCGTCGCGATGCTGACGTTCATTGCGAGGCGATGCGCGCGTGCGGGCTTGAGCGTCTTGTGGACGCTTGCCGGGGTGCTGTGGCTGCTCGCAGCCCGTGATGTTCTTCTTGCCGGGCTCAATTTCTGGGCTGTCGGTTTTTCCCTCGGCATATTGTCATTCAGATTTCCCGTAACGCTGCTCTTCTTCTTCGCCTTCATCATCTTCCTGTCTTTCTGGAAAGGAGAGGATGAAAACCGCGCCGGCGCGCTCACGATCTCCTGGCGGTTTGCGGGCATCAGCGCGTTTGTCTCGGCGATGATCTCCGCGGTCATCTGCATCCCGATAGTCGCATCATTCGGCTGGATCGTGGGCTTGCCGCCGCGGTCCACCATTGACCTGATGTTTCTGATGGACCGCGTTCTGAGCCTCAGGCTCGGGGAACATTGGATCACATATGTCACGGAGCTATGGGTGCTTCTGGTTATCTTCGTCGGTGCGCTGGGGTATCTCGTCGTTAGCCAGAGACGCGCAGATGGACGATCAATGCCGTCGGACCCGAAGCCTGTATGACCGCATTCCAACGATCAGTTGCGAAGAGACAGTAGCTGCTCCCGGTGCCGGGCGATAAAGGCTTTGACCGCCGGAGCGCCTTCGCCCTTCCGGTAAGCGATCGCCACGTCGGACGTCACCGTCACGCTCTGAAGCGGCCGGTAGCGGATATCGGGCAGTTCCACCCGGCTCATGGATTGCGGTACCAGCGCGATGCCGGTGCCGATGCCGACGAGGGCGGCGATCTCGGTGAAGTCGTGTGCAATGGCCTTGACGGAGGGTTCGAAGCCCGCCTCCCGGCAGGCCTGCAGCGTGTTGCGGTGAAAGCCGATTTCTGGCGGCTGCCGCGGTGTAATGAATATGTCGGCCGCCAGCCGGGCGAGTGTATCGATGGGTCGCTCCGCGAATTCATGGTCGCTTGGAACCATGGCGACCAGCGGCTCGCGCAGCACGACCTGCACGGAAACGCCAGGCGGTATTGGCGCCGGCGCGCGGATATAGCCGAAATCGAGCAGACCGTCGGCAATGCGCTGCAGCTGCTGACGCAGCTCCATTTCCTGCAGTTCGACCTCGACATAGGGATAGTCGCGCTTGAAGTCCCTGATCGAGCCGACAACCGCGCCGGAATAGGCGGCGGACGCGACATAGCCGATCGAGATGCGCCCGCTTTCGCCGCGCCCGGCGCGGTTAATGGCGGCGACCGTCGCCTCGGTCTGGACCAGGACTTTCCGAGCCTCCTGAAACAGGGTCTCGCCCGAATGCGTGAGCTGCACGCCGCGCCGGCTCCGATCGAGCAGCGGCGTGCCGACAATCTTTTCGAGGCTCCTGATCTGCTGGCTGAGACCCGGCTGGGCGATGCCCAGCCTGACAGCCGCACGTTCGAAATTCCGCTCTTCGACCAGGGTCACGAAATATCGCAGGTGCCGGAGTTCGAAGCCGGGGTCGGTCAGCGCCAAATTTCTCTCCTGGAAGAATTCGAATCTATGACATCGGGCGAGTTTCATAACCCAGGCTTATAAAAAATTCGAGCCGCGTTTATTGGACCTTCGAAAAATAACATGATTAGAAAAATCCAGTTTTACGGCATATAACGAGCCCCCAATGACTGGTTCTCTTCAATTCCTCAAATTTGCTTCGACCACAGCACTGGCAAGCGCGCTTCTGGCGCCGCTGTTTCCGGCGGCCGCGCAAGAGGCCAATCCGACGACGCTTGCCCCGATCGTCGTCAGCGGCTCCCAGGACGAGGACCCGACGGCGCCGGTAAAGGGCTTCGTTGCCCGGACGAGTGCTACGGCGACCAAGACCGGCACGCCGCTCATCGAAACCCAGCAATCGATCTCAGTGCTGACGGCTGACCAGCTGAAGTCACAGGATGCCGAAACCGTCGGCCAGGCGCTCGATTACGTGCCCGGTGTCGTCGGCGAGCCCTATGGCGCCGACCCGCGTTTCGATTCACCGCGTATCCGCGGTTTCGACAGCCGCCAGGCGCAGTTCCTCAACGGGTTGCGCATGATGCGCACGGCCGGAGCGCCGGCGGTCGATCCCTATCAGCTCGAGCGTATCGAAGTGCTGCGCGGCCCGGCTTCTGTCATGTATGGCCAGGGCAATCCGGGTGGCATGATCAATCTCATCAGCAAGCGGCCGGTCTTCGAACGCTTCGGCGAAGTCGGCATTCAGGCCGGCAGTTACGACACCTACGGCACCTATTTCGATTTCGGTGACATCATGCCCGGCAATTCCGATTTCGCCTATCGTCTGACGGGGCTTGCAAGGACGGCCTCGGCGCAGGTCGACGAGCTGGACAATGACCGCTACTTCATCGCCCCGGCGCTGACCTGGCAGCCGGACGACGATACCAAGCTGACGATCCTGACCAGCATCCAGCACGACAATCCGAGCACGCCATCCGGTCTGCCGCCTGCACTCACCCTCAATGCGACGGGCGCCAACCGCCTGTCGCGGGATTTCTTCGTCGGCGACAAGAGCTTCGACAAATCGGACCGGACGCTCACCAATCTTGGCTATGAATTCGAGCATCGCCTGAACGACACCTGGACCTTCCGCCAGAACCTTCGCTACCAGAATTTAGACTGGAACTATAAGGCGCTCGGCATGGCGACATCAGGCCTTACCGGTGGCAGGACCATCAACCGCAATGCCACCATACAGGACGAGCTTCTCAACACCTTCAACGTCGACAACAACCTGCTTGCGGAATTCTATACCGGGGAGGTCCAGCACAAGATGCTGTTTGGTCTCGACTATCGCTATTATAGCAACAATGTCGGCACGCAGTTCTGGCGCGCCACGCCGCTCGATGCCTTCAATCCGGTCTATGGCTCGGTCAAGCTGATCGCCCCGACGCTCAGCACCTATGTCGATTCCACCATGACGCAGGTCGGCCTCTATGTGCAGGACGAACTCGCCTATGAGAACTGGCGCGCAACGGCAGCCCTTCGCCAAGACTGGGCAAGCACCGAGGGAACGTCGACGAACCGGCTGACGGGTGTGTCGCGCTCACTAGACAAGGACGACCAGAAGCTGACCGGCCGCGCTGGCCTCAGCTATGTCTTCGACAATGGCATCGCCCCCTATATCAGCTATGCCACCTCCTTCGAGCCAGTACCCGTGCCGGCGACCGGTGGGCCTCTGCAGCCGACGACCGGCGAACAGGTTGAAGTGGGCGTCAAATACCAGCCGGAGGGCTGGAACGGCTTCTTCACTGTTGCCGCCTACGATCTGAAGCAGAAGAATGTGTTGACGACCTTTGCTCTGCCCTCTGGCGGCACGGCGACGGGGCAGATCGGCGAAGTCGACGTCAAGGGCATCGAACTCGAAGGCGTCACCAGCCTCACCGACGGCCTCGATCTGCGCGCCGCCTACACTTACATGCAGGCCGAAATCGTCGGCGGTGTCGACGATGGCAAGCGCCCGGACAACGTGCCGGAGCACGCGGCCAGCCTCTGGCTCGACTACACCTTCCCCGAGGATACCGCGCTCAAAGGCTTCGGTCTCGGCGGCGGCGTGCGTTATGTCGGCCAGCGCTACGGCGATACCAAGAACTCGCTCGATCTTGACGCCGTCACCCTCTTCGATGCAGCAGTGCATTACAAGAAGGACAATGTGACCGCCTCGCTGAACTTCAAGAACCTTGCCGACAAGGATTATGTTGCAAGCTGCAGCTCCTTCGGCTGCACCTATGGCGATGGCAGAACGGTGATGGGCAAGCTGACCTTTCAATGGTGAGTGAATTTCGAGACGTATATGGACGGGGCATCAGCCGTCGGCAGGCACTTGCGCTGCTGGCGGCTTTCGCTATTCCCGACAAGGCCTTTGCGGAAACGCTCCAATTCCCGCCAAAGCGCATCGCGGCAATCGACTGGGCCATGCTGGAAACGCTGGTGGCACTCGGAATCATGCCAGTTGCCGCGACCGAGCTCGTGCAGTTCCGCAAGGATGCGGTCGAGCCCATGCTGGACGAGAGCGTAGCCGATCTCGGCCTGCGTGGATCGCCGAACCTCGAACTCCTGCGCCTGCTACGCCCGGACCTCATTCTGATTTCGCCCTTCTATGTCAGGTTTGAGGCGAGCTTTCGGGCGATTGCGCCTGTCCTGTCGCTGCCCTTCTATAACAGGGGCGAGCCGCCCTATCAGAAGGCGGTGGATGCCGTTTCGGCACTCGCAAAGGAGCTTGGCCTCGAAGCGCGCGGCCGCGAAGTCGTGGCTGAACAGTCAGCTCTTGTCGAGGAGGCGCGCCTCAGCCTGCAGGGATTTGCCGCGCGCCCGACCTATCTCGTCAATATCGGCGATGCGAGGCATGTCCGCGTCTTCGGCGCTGACAGCATGTTCGGCGATGTCCTGTCTCGCCTCGACCTGCCGAATGCCTGGACGGATCGCTCCCGCTATACGTTCGCAGCGCCCGTGCCGATCGAAAACCTCGCCGCAGAGCCTCAGGCGCGCATCGTCATCATCTCCGATATCCCGGTCGAAGCCCGCAACGGCCTGAAGAACAGCATGATCTGGCAATCGCTGCAGCCGGTGCGCTCTGGCCGCGTGCTGATGCTTTCCAATATCAATCCCTATGGCGGCATCTTGGCGGCCGCCCGCTTCACGCGGCTTTTCAAGGCGGCGATGCTGTCGTCAGGGGAAAGGCAGTGATGAGACCCGCCGCACTCGCCTCCGCGTTTCTCGCCCTTGTCGCCTCGGCCGGCCTCTTCCTGTCGGCGGCACTCAGCGATCTGCCTTTTGCTGACTGGCCGTCCTTGCCCTTCGATGCCGGGCAGATGACGACGCAGCAGATCATTTTCGCCTATGCCGTCCTGCCGCGCGGGGCGGTTGCGATTCTGGCTGGTGCGGCCCTCGGGCTTGCCGGCGCCCTCTTGCAGCGCCTCCTGCGCAACCCGATCGCCGATCCCTCCACGCTCGGCGTTTCCTCCGGCGCACAGCTTGCGATCGTCGCTGCTACATTGTTCTTTCCCGAGGTGCTCGATGGCTACCGCGGGCTTGTCGCGCTTGCCGGTGCGGCCGTGGCAACGGCTCTCGTCTTCCTGCTCGGCTGGCGGCGCAACTTCGAGCCCATCACCATGGCGGTCTCCGGCCTTCTCGTCGGCATCACCTGCAATGCGCTATCGGCGGCGATGACGCTCTCGCAGGGCGAATATCTGATGTCATTGGTGACCTGGAACGGCGGCTCGCTCAGCCAGCAGGACTGGTCGGCGACGGTAAGCCTCGGCCTCGAACTGCTGCTCGGCCTCGCCATCACCCTCCTGTTGTTGCGCCCGCTTGCCCTGCTCGGTCTCGGCGACAGCAGCGCTCGCTCGCTGGGCGTCGCACTCGCCGGCACACGCATTGCCGTTGCAAGCCTTGCCGTGGCGCTCAGTGCCGGCGTTGCCGCCGCCGTCGGGCTTGTCAGCTTCGTCGGCCTTGCCGCCCCGGCGCTGGTGCGCCTGCTCGGCATCCGCACGACGCGCAGCATCTTGCTTTTGTCGCCTGTTGCCGGTGGTCTTTTACTCTGGTTCTGCGATGGCATCGTCCAGCTCGTCGCCTCCTCGACGGGCGAAACCTTCCCGACGGGATCGGTGACGGCCTTGATCGGCGGGCCGCTGCTGCTCTGGCTGCTGCCGCAGGTGCGCGCCGTCGAGCCGCCGCAGCCGCCTGATAGCGTCGTCGTTTCCCGCGCACCGCTGTCGCGCCTCGTCCTCATCTCCTGCCTGCTGCCGCCGCTTGCCTGGGCGGCCCTCTGCGTTGCGCGCCTGCCGGACGGATGGACGCTGCTCCGCGGCGATCTCTTCTGGGAACTCTTCCCCGCCCGCTGGCCGCGGCTGGTCGCATCGGCCGCTGCCGGCGGGTTGCTTGCCATGGCGGGCACCATGCTGCAGCGCCTGACCGGCAATCCGATGGCAAGCCCTGAGGTGCTGGGTGTCAGCGGCGGGGCCGGCGTCGGTTATGCCGTTGCCTTGAGCTTCTCCGCCAATGCCGGTGCGCCTGCCCTCTTTCTTGGCGCCGGCGGCGGTGCAATCGTCGTGCTTGTCATCGTGGCACTCTTTGCCGCCCGCCGGCATCTGCCGCCCGAACGCCTGCTGCTCGCAGGCATTTCCGTCAGCGCCTTTTCGTCGGCGATCCTGAGCGCGCTTCTTGCTGTCGGCGATCAGCGCGCCTGGCAGATCCTCGCCTGGCTCGGCGGCTCGGCTGCGGCGGCCACGCCGGATACGGCTGCGTTCCTCGCCGGCCTCACCGTTGTCATCCTGATCGTCGGCCTGATCTTCACGCGATGGCTGACGATCCTGCCACTCGGCGCGCCGACGGCGCTTGCGTTCGGCTTGCCGCTTGTCGGTGCCCGCATGCTGATGGTGCTGACGTCAGGCATTGCGACCGCTGCAGCCTCGCTGCTTGTCGGCCCCTTGAGCTTTGTCGGCCTGATGGCCCCGCACATCGCCCACCGTGCTGGCTTCGAAAAGGCTGGCAGTAGGCTGCTCGCCTCCGCCGTCATCGGCGCCGTGCTGATGGTGATCGCCGATCTCGGCGCCCGCACCGTCACTTTTCCCTATGAGCTGCCGCTCGGCCTCTTTGCGGCCTTCGCCGGCGCGCCTTACCTTGTCTGGATGATAGGCAAAAGGCCGTGAGAGCGGCCCGTCCAGGTGGACGATCAGCCGCGCGGGGAGGATGCGGCAACCGACTGTGGCCGCATGGTTTCGGCAGATGGCAATGAGGCCAGGAAGTCAGCCGGAGGCAGGGGGCGCGAGAACAGGAAGCCCTGCAAGTCGTTGCAGCCGGCAGCGACGAGAAAGTCTCTCTGCCCCTTCGTCTCGACGCCCTCCGCCGTTGTCGCCTTTCCAAGCGTGCGGCTCAAGCCCAGGATCGCCGAAACGATGGCGGCGCCCTCGGCCTGTGTTCCCAGCAACCGCACGAAGGACCGGTCGATCTTGATGCGGTCGATGTTGAACTGAATGAGGTGACTGAGCGAAGAGAAGCCGGTGCCGAAATCGTCGAGCGCAATCCTGATCCCCTGGGACCGAAGCCTGCCGAGTGTGCCTTGCGCGATCTCGTCGATGTTGAAGAGGGCGGCTTCCGTCAGTTCCAGCTCGAGGCGCGATGGCGGCAGGCCAGTTTCCGCCAGGATCGAGAGCACGTGGCGGTCGAAGTCCCGATGCCGGATTTGCGAGGGCGAGACGTTGACGGCGATCGACATGTCGGCCGGCCAGCTTGCGGCTGCCTTTGCCGCATTCCTCAGCACCCACCCGCCGAGCTGGTCGATCATGCCGGCTTCCTCGGCGATCGGGATGAATTTGTCCGGTGACAGCAATCCCTGGGTGGGGTGGCGCCACCGAACCAGGGCCTCTGCACCCGAAAGTTTCCCATGCGCGTCAGCACGATGCACGCCCTGAAAGAAGACCTCCAGATGGCCCGGATCATCTGAATGCGCATTCTCCACGCTATCAGGGAGATGCGTGTGACCTTCCAGCACGAGGCGAAGATCGTTCTTGAGATTTTCCCGTGCCTCGACCCGGTGATCCAGCGAAGGATCATATTCAATCAGGCGGCCGCGCCCGTTGGTCTTTGCTTCATAAAGGGCGACGTCCGCACGCCGCAAAATCTCGCTCGTTGCCTGGGCCGCGTCATGAAAGGCAGCGATGCCGATCGAGCATCCGATGCGAACGACCACGTCGCCGCCACGAAGCTGGAACGGCTTGCTCAGGGCCTCGATAATGGCGTTGCAGAGGAGGATGTAGCTATCGTCGTCCGCTCTGACATCGGGAAGAAGCAGGGCGAATTCATCGCCGCCGAGCCTTGCAAGCGTGTCGCCTCGTTCGACCAGGGCATTCATCCTGTCGACGGCGTCGCGCAGCAGCTCGTCACCGGCGGCATGCCCATGAATGTCGTTCACTTCCTTGAATTTGTCGAGATCGACAAGGGCAAGGACGGCGAGCTCGCCGGGCGATTTCATGGCCGCAAGGCATTGCTCGAAACGTGCTGCAAAGAGCGCCCGGTTCGGCAGGCCCGTCAATACGTCGTGCAGCGAAAGATGCCGCGCATGATGTTCGCTGGCGCTGAGTTCTCTGAGGCTGCCGCGCAAACGGCCCATCAGGGCGAAGAAGAGGCCTGCGATGACAAGGCCGGCCACGGAGAGCACGGGAACAAGCCGGCCGATGACGCGTGAGCCCGGCAGGTCCGGCCTCCAGATGATGAAACCGATGGGGTCGCCTGACGCCGTTGCCTCGATTTCGAACGCGACTTCGTTCTGCTCCTGATCTGCGGTGCGGGCATAGCGAGCGCCGGCCAAGCCCTGTTCGCGGCTCAGCGTATCGAGCGTGACACCGTCGAGGAAGCGGAACGCCACGAGGTAGAGCCTGTTGGCGTCATTTCCTTCCTGCGGGTCCACTTTCGAAGAGCCCGTGACCGAAACGACGCCGGCGACCGAAGGGCGGCCCTCAAGCCGCATCAGCTCCACCCGGCTGGGTTCCGGATCTGAACTCGGCCCCTGCGGCGCACCGTGGTGCGTTGCTTCCAGATCCTGGATCATCGGCTGAAGCAGCGGTCGCACCCATTTGAAGCGGCGTTTCGTTTCGGGATCGGACTGTAGAGCAAGCTCGCCGGCCGGGGTCACGAGGAATGCCGCGTTGTAGCCGAATACCGTTGTCGCGATCTTGCCGAATGTCGCGGCCGATGTCGTGCCCGCGCGCTCGCTCTTGCCGCCGGCGGTCGCCGAATCCGCCACCAGCAGCGAAGCATAGCCTGCGCCCATCAGCTGGATGTCCTGCGATACGCGCTGGACCTGATCCAGGAGGCGGCTGTTGACGAGTTGGCGCTGCCGATCGAGTGCGGCTGCGTCGCTTTCCCTCCCGGCCCAGATAGCGGCCAGGAACACCAGGCCAAGAATTGCCAGGCCGCTGATTGCAAGCAGCACCAGTATCGACCCGGAGGATGTCCAGGTCGCTCTGTGAGCGAATAATCTTAAAGACGGATCAGCAGGCACGCAGTCTTCTCCCGAGCGCCCTGATACTGACCGCGATTGTTTACAAAATGCTTTTCAAGCAGCATCAAAATTAATGGCCCAAAATGATGAGCTTTTTAATCGTTTTGTGATTGGCTGCTCATTGCGCAACGCTTGCCGATGCAAGGTTGGCGATCGAGCTCTACATCAAGGTGATTGATATGTTGCGATTAGGATCTCTCTATCGTTCGAAGTTCTTCGCATTTGCCTGTGCGGCCGTTGTTGCGGTCAGTATTTTTGAGCCCGCTATTGTCCGGGCTGCCGAAAACGACAGCATCCGCATAGCCGTCGAGGGCGCATTTCCGCCGTTCAACTATGTCGATTCCAATAATCAGCTTCAGGGATTCGACGTGGATATCGCCAAGGCTCTTTGCGAGACCGCGAAATTGAAGTGCGAATTTGTCATCCAGGAATGGACGGCGATGATCCCGAACCTGCTCGACAACAAATATGATGCGATCATCTCGTCGATGTCGATGAGCGCGGAGCGGCGAGAAAAGGTTGCCTTCACCCAGAAATATTATGACAGCCCGACGGTCTTCATCGCGCGCAAAAACGACGAGATTGCCGGCACGTCACCCGATGATCTGAAGAAACTGCGGCTCGGCGTGACGGCAGCAACCTCCCAGGAATCCTACGCCAAGAAATTCTACAGCGGTGTCGAAACCACCGTGTTCCACGCATCGCCGGATCTTTACAAGGGCCTTGCCGATGGCAAGGTCGATATCATCCTGGAAGACAAACTCGCGGTCTACGACTGGCTCGCAAACACCAAGGCGGGCGGCTGTTGCGAATTCAAGGGCGAGGATATCAAGAACACCGAATATTTCGGTGACGGAGCCGGCATCGCCGTGCGCCCGACCGACAAGCCGCTGCTGGACAAGCTCAATGCCGCGCTTGCAGAAATCCAGGACGGCGACACCTACGACACGATCAACGCGAAATATTTCCCGTTCAGCATTCGTTGAGGGCGCCCGGCCGAATTCCCTTGATCCCTGCGGCTGGTCCTATGGATCTGCCGCAGCATTGTTTGCCGTCTACTGCATGCGTTCCCAATGTTTGCGGGCGCGCCAAAGCACCGTCTCGTCCGCGTAGCCCAGGACTTGCGCAAGTTCTTTCATTCTGACCGCGCCGTTCTGTCTCTGCAGCGCAAGGATACTTTGGCGGTGTTCCCGCATCAGATCCCTCAACGATGTCCCCTGCTCGGAGAGCCGCCTTTGCAAGGTTCGCGGCGAAAGGCTGAGTTCTTGCGAAAGCCCGACGAGCGTGATGGGCTTGTGTCCCAGATAGATCCCGATCAATGATCGCACATGATCGACAGTCGAGTCCGACTGCAACACCTTGCCGCTCAGATCCGCGATATGGCGCTCCAGGACCGCCGCCAGGTCGGGCTGTTCCTGCCGGTAGATACGACGGGCGTCTTCTGCCGAAACCACGATGCGATTGGCAGACTCGCCGAATTTTAAGGGCGCCCGGAAAATCCGTTGCAAGGTCGTCGGATCGCGAGGCGCCCGATGTTCAAAATGGACTTCGACTGGTCTCCATCCGCGTGCGAAGCAGGCGCGGACAAGCTGGCAGGACGCGGCCAGCGTGAACTCGCTGTCCTGCCGTCTCGGCCAGAGCCTGGGATCGTCGAGGCGGTAGCTCCAGACCAGATTGCCGTCTTCCTGAAAGACACCGGAATTGGTGCCGCTCTGGACGGTGTTCACATATTTGGCCAATCGTTCGAAGCCGGTACGGATCGTGCTCGATATCGAAAACAGCACACCGATCGGGCCGATATCGCTCGGCTTGAACTGGGTTCCAAGCAATGCGCCGATCGTCGGATCTCCGACGATCGATGCCGCATCTTCGAAGATCGCAACATATCGGTTCATGGGGATCATGGCATAGGGATCGTCAAGCTGGCTGCGCAGAAGACCGTGAAGGGCAAGCAATACATCTGCCTTGCCGGATTTCCGGTCGATTTGTTCGATGAGGGGCAGCAGCACAGACGCACGAATTGAAGCAAATATCTGCGCGGACGTGCCGGTTTGCTGGGCAGATGACATGTTTTTGTTCCCCGCCGCCAGTGATGGCGCAAATTATCGATTCATTGGCATGCATTGCAATTTTGAGGCCAATCGGTCGTGGCTACCGTGTTGATGAAAATCAAAAACAGGGGTTCTCATGACAACGCACACCACTTTGGGAAATCCTCCCGACCGCCTCGCGAAAAACTCCGTCGGCCTTGCCCATATCGTCTTCTTCGTCGTGGCGGCGGCAGCGCCGCTCACAGCCGTCGTCGGCGCGACGCCCGCCGCTTTCGCTTTCGGCAATGGACCCGGTGTACCGGGTGCCTTCGTCCTGGCAGGGATCCTGTATCTCATCTTCTCGGTCGGCTTCACGGCGATGAGCCGGCATGTCGGCGGGACGGGCGCCTTCTACACCTACATCACCCAGGGCATCGGCAAGCCGGCCGGTGTCGGCGGTGCGCTGATGGCACTTCTGACCTACTCGTCGGTACAGATCGCCATCTACGGGTTGTTCGGTGTCTTCATGAGCGGCGCCGTGGCATCGATCGTGACGCTTCCGTGGTGGGCTTGTTCCTTTGCCGCGCTCGTGGCCGTCCATCTTTGCGGTCAGCGAAACATTGCCTTTTCAGGCACGATCCTGGGCATCTGCATGCTGGCTGAGGTCGCTATCCTTCTGCTTCTCGACATCGGCATTGTGCTGACCGGCGGCGGGCCGGAAGGTTTCAGCCTCTCCTCCTTCAGCCCGGCCACCGTATTTTCGCCGGGCCTCGGCGTCGCGCTCGTCTTTGTGGTCGGCTCCTTCATCGGTTTCGAGGCCACCGCCATCTTCGGAGAAGAGGCGGAAACCCCGGAAAAGACGATCCCGCGCGCAACCTATGCCGCCGTTTTGCTGATCACCGTCTTCTACGCGCTGTCGACCTGGGCCATCGTGCAGTTCTATGGTCCTTCAAAGGTGCAGGCGACTGCCGGCAGCGGCTTGGAAACCTTCTATTTCGTCGCCTCCGACGCGGTCCTCGGACAATGGTCGTCGCAGGTCATGAATATCCTGCTGATCACCAGCCTCTTTGCCTGCATCCTGTCCTTCCACAACACGCTGAACCGGTATTTCTACGCGCTTGGACGCGAAGGGCTCGTCGTCAGGGCTCTGGGCAAGGTCCATCCGGTCCACGGTTCGCCCTATATCGCGGGTGCCATCCAGAGCGCCATTGCCGCCCTCGCGCTTGTCTGTTTCATCGCAGCTGGTGCCGATCCCTATACGGTCGTCTTTTCCTGGATGTCGGCTCTCGCCGTCCTCGGGATCCTGGCTGTCCAGGCCCTCGTCTGCGTGGCCATCGTTCTCTTCTTCCGGGGACTGCCGCATCGCTACAGTCTATGGACCACCACGGTGGCACCGGTCCTGGCGCTGCTCGGTATCCTCGGCTCGATCATCCTCGTTATCATGAACCTGCCGCTCTTGTCGGGATCGGAAAGCGTGATTGTGAAATCCTTCCCGCTGCTGGTGGTTCTGACCGGCCTGATCGGGGCCGCCTTTGCGGTGCGCATCAGGACCGTGAAGCCTGAACTCTATGCTTCGCTTGGGAAGGCCTTCGAATGACGAGACTTCAACTCTTGACCCCCGTCGACCGGATGTCGCTTATCACCTTGATGGCTTTGACCATCGCCACATTCCTGATGGCGGCAGAAGCACATGCATTTTGCTCTGTCTTCTGCATCCATGGTGATCGCATGCCCGAAATGGACATCTGCTCCGGCCGCTGACGGCTGAGCCCTGCAGTGTGCAGCCAGATGCGCACTGCCACCACCCAAAGCACATGAAGGACTGACAATGGACGCCATTGTAGAAACGCTTGCCTATCCGCTCGACCCGTTGAGCCTGACCGAGATCTCGGAAGCCGTCGCAATTCTGAAGGACGAAAAGCAACTGCCGCAATCGATCCGCTTCCCGATCATTCGCCTGGAGGAGCCGACCAAATCCGACATGGCCATGCATCGCGACGGAAGGAAGCTTCCCCGGCTGGCATTTGTCCTGTCGCTGGATGCCAGCTCGGGCGAGGTCCATGAATCGATCGTCGACCTGTCGAAAAAAGCTGTCTTCGAGCACAAGAGGCTGCCGCTTGAAACTGCGCCTTACGGGCAGCCACCTGTCATGCTTTGCGAGTTCGAGACCGTCGAGGCGACAGTCAAATCGGACCCCCGCTGGATTGCCGCAGTCAAGAAGCGCGGTATCAGCGATGAGGATATTCCGCTCGTCCAGATCGATCCGTTTTCCTCTGGCTTTTTCGGACGCGAATTTGAAAAGGGTGCCCGCATCGTTCGCGCCGTCTCCTATTGGCGCGAGGATATCCGCGACAATGGCTACGCCCATCCGATCGAAGGGGTCGTTGCCGTTGTCGACCTGATCAGCAATCAGGTGGTCGATCTCGTCGACGACGAGACCGTCATTCCGGTGCCGAGGAAGAAGCGCAATTACGGACAGGAGTCCTTTCCCGATGTCCGCCAGGATGTAGCGCCGCTCAACATCGTGCAGCCGCAGGGACCGAGCTTCTCGGTCGATGGCTGGACAGTGCAATGGCAGGACTGGTCGTTTCGTGTCGGTTTTACGCCTCGCGAAGGTCTCGTCCTGCATGAGCTCGGGATTAAAAATGGCGGCAAGCTTCGTCCCGTGATCTTCCGTGCCTCGGTGACCGAAATGGTCGTGCCCTATGCCGATCCGACCGCCAACCACTATTGGAAGAGCGCTTTCGACGCCGGAGAATATGGGCTGGGGCGGCTCGCCAACAGCCTTGAGCTCGGCTGCGATTGCCTTGGCCAGATACACTATTTCGATATCCCGTCGGCGGATGATTTCGGCCAGCCGGTGATCATGAAGAACGCCGTTTGCATGCATGAGGAGGATTTTGGGATCCTCTGGAAGCACTACGAGTTCAGAAACGGCATTTTTGAAGTGAGGAGATCGCGCCGTCTCGTCATCTCCTTCTTCGCGACGGTCGGAAATTACGACTATGGCTTCTACTGGTATCTCTATCAGGACGGCACCATCCAGCTCGAAGCAAAGCTGACCGGCATTATCCAGACCGCGGCTGTGGCGAGCGGCCAGAAATATGCCTGGGGTGGAATGGTCGACGACAATCTCGGTGGCCCGACCCACCAGCATTTCTTCAATGCCCGCCTGCACATGGATATCGATGGCGGCGGGAACACCGTCAGCGAACACGAGTTCCAGCCACGCCCATGGGGCGAGGACAATCCCTACGGCAATGTCTTCGATACGAAGACGAGAATTTTGAAACGGGAACTCGATAGTCCCGCCGTCGCCAATGGCGAGACCGGCAGGTATTGGAAGGTCCAGAACCCCAACGAGCATAATTCCGTGGGCAATGCGCCCGGCTATAAAATGGTGGTCATGCCAAGTCCCCTGATGCTCGCCCAGGAGGGATCGACCGTTGCTCAGCGTGGCGGCTTCGCCAAGAAGCACATCTGGGTGACGGCTTTCGACGCGAAGGAAAAATATGCGTCCGGCGACTATCCGAATGTGCATGCGGGCCGGGACGGCCTGCCGAAATATGTCGAGAACAACCGGAATATCGAAAACGCGGATATCGTGCTCTGGCATTCTTTCGGGCATACGCATGTCTGCAAACCGGAGGATTTTCCGATCATGCCGGTGGAATATGCAGGCTTTACCCTGAAGCCGAACGGTTTCTTCGATAGCAACATTGCCATGAACCTCCCCGCTGCCCGTAATGAGCACAGCCGTGACAACCACGGCTCGGCCAATTCCGATCAGGGGGATGAGGCCAGCGGCAGTTGCTGCGGACATTGACGGGGATCGCATGCAGTATTGGGGCGACTGAAAAGGTCACCCCTTATCTGCAGTCTACCCTTAGCTCTCGGTAATGCGCCGATCCTCGTCGGAGCCGACCGAGAGCTGCTTCCAGTCGAGATCTTCCTGCAATTCGAGATATTGCGTCGGCCCGATCTTGTTCTTATCGCGCAGCTCTTCGAGGCGTTGGCGCTGGGCGATCACGGCGGCGATCGTCAGCTTGCGGCGGCGCACGAGCGGCGAGGTCTCGCCGGCGTCCGAGGGCACCGTCCAGTGATCCTTGCAGATCGTCCGGATGGCCTCGGCCTCGGCGCCCCCTTCCTTCTCGAGCCGCTCAAATGCAGCTTCGGCAAGCGAGCGTCTTGCGGCTTCCAGTTCGTCATGAACTTGCGCCTGCCGACCGAGTTTCAGGAAATGGATCATCGGGGCGAGCGTCGCTCCCTGGATGACGAGCGTTGCCAGCACCACGGCAAAGGCTGTCAGCACGACGAGGTCACGTTCCGGGAAGTCGGCGGGCAGGGCAAAGGCGGTGGCGAGCGTGACGAGGCCGCGCATGCCGGACCAGCCGACCAGAAAGGTCTCCCCGTGCCTGAAGGGCGCCAGCAGATTGCCGCGCCGATGGCGCGAAATGACGAAGGCATGCAGGAGGAAGGCCATTGCCAGGCGCGCCAGGATGACGCCGACCACGACGATGCCGGCAAAGCCCAGCGACCGCTCGAGGGCTTCGGCCGACATGGATTCGAGAATGCTGCGCGCCTGAAGCCCCATCAGCAGGAAGGCGACGACGTTCAGCAGGAAGACGACCGTTGTCCACACGGCAAAGGAATGCACCCGCATGCGCGGGGAATCGTCGACCGTCGAAAGCGTGGCGATCGTCATGGCGCTCGCAACCGTCGCAAGCACGGCCGAAAGATGCAGATGCTCGGCAATCAGCCAGGTCGAAAAAGCATAAACGAACTGCAGCAGCGTGCCGCCGACCGTATTTTCGGTAATCGGCCGCAGCCGCGAGACGAAAAAGCCGAAGACGATGCCGAGGAGAATGCCGCCGGGTGCGGCAAAGCCAATCTGGAGCGCTGTCGTTCCGTCGAGCCCGCCGCGTGCCTGGACCGTGAGTGCTGCTCCAAACAGCAACAGCGCCGTTGCGTCGTTAAACAGGCTTTCGCCCTTGAGCAGAGCGTCCACACGCCGATCCACCGGCAGACTGGAAAGCACGGCGGTCGCTGCCGCAGCATCGGGCGGAGCAACGATGGCGCCGAGCGTCACCGCAACCGCAATCGGCAACCCGACCGTTAGCATGCTGATCGATACCACCACGCCTGTCGTCACCAGAACGGCAATGACGGCGTAGAAGATCAGCGGCAACAGCATGCGCCGCGCAGCCCCCATCGGGAAGTCATAGGCGGAATCGACGAGCACCGGGGCGATGAATAGGGCAAGCGCCGTCGGCGGGTCGATCGGGATGACAGGCGCACCGGGCAGCATCGCTACGCCGACGCCTGCAGCGGCCAGAATGCCGGGATAGGGCAGGTGCATGCGCCGGGTGATCTGCAGCAGCAGGATGGCGACAGCCAGCAAGGCGACGAGGGTTTCGAAGAAGGTCATGTCGGCATAGTAGCAGGCTTTCGGGCGCATTGAAGCGGGTGCGGCTCCGATGTAAAGCTTAAGCCTATCAAGGTGATGACGAAGCGCGGAGCGAAACGGTGACGATGGACTACGACGTGGCTGTTATCGGCGCCGGTGCGGCGGGCATTGCTGCGGCACGAAGGCTGACCGATGCAGGACGCTCGGTCATCATCCTCGAAGCCAGCAACCGTGTCGGCGGTCGGGCCTGGACGGTCGAACTTTCCGGCATGCCGCTCGATATGGGCTGTGGCTGGCTGCATTCGGCCGAGCGCAATCCCCTTGTCGCGATCGGCCGCGAGGCAGGCTTTACGATCGAGCGCGGGCCTACGGCCTGGCAGAACCAGTGGCGCGATCTCGGTTTCTCGCCGCAAGAACGTGCGGCTGCTGCCGCTGCCTGGGAGGCGCTTGAAGAGCGGCTGCGGGCCAATCCGCCGGCAAGCGACAGGGCCTCGGACGCGCTGGAGCCGGATGGTGAGTGGAACGCCTATTGCCAGTCGCTCAGCGGCTATCTGAACGGCGCGCCGCTGGAACGGCTGTCGGTTACCGACTTCCTTGCCTATGACAATGCCGCAACCGATGCCAACTGGCGGGTGCATCAAGGCTATGGAAGCCTGATCGGGGCTGCCGTTCCCGATGTGACCCTGCGCCTGTCGACGCCGGTGCGCCGTGTCGCGCTGACCGGTGAGAGTGTCCGGCTTGAAACAGATCGCGGTCCGGTCACGGCAGGTGCGGCAATCGTCACGGTCTCGACCAATGTTCTCGCCCGCGGCACTATCGCCTTTGGCCCTGAGGCCGATGATCATCTGCATGCCGCAGCGCAACTGCCGCTCGGCCTCGCCGACAAGCTGTTCATGGAGCTTCACGGCAATCATGGCCTCGAGCCGGAAACGCATCTGCTCGGCGATGCCCGGAACGACGAGACCGGCAGCTATTATATCCGGCCGCTCGGACGCCCGGTCGTCGAAGGCTTCTTCGGCGGCAAGGGCGCCGTCGTCATCGAACAGGCTGGCCTGCTCGACGCCTTCACCTTCGCCCTCGACCAGCTGTCATCGCTCATCGGAAACAATATTCGCCAGCACCTGCGGCCGCTCGCAGCTTCGTCCTGGTGCCACACGGATTGGGTTCGTGGCTCCTACAGCCATGCGCTTCCCGGCCATGCCGGCGCCCGCACCATCCTCGCGCGACCGGTCGCCGACCGACTGTTCTTTGCCGGTGAGGCGACGCATCAATCGGACTTTTCGACGGCACATGGGGCTTGGGAGAGTGGCTCGCGGGCCGCCGACGAGGTGATGGGCAGCGCCAGTTAAGAGCTGCGATAGCAAAACCGAGCGGTTTTTCACCGCCCGGTTTTTGGATGATGATGCTTTCACAGGCAACGCCAATAAGGCGATCCTGTCGCTCTATTGCAATGTGCGACCCTGGAGCTGCCCCGCGGCGAAGTCCGGCACGGCAGTGGCTGCACCGGCGCCTTCCAGGCCGGTTGCCACGACAGCGACACGGAACCTGCCGTCGAGACTGCGGTCAAAGATTGCGCCGACGACGATTTCGGCGTCGTCCTGCACTTCGTCGCGAATGCGGCTTGCGGCCTCGTCGACTTCGAACAGCGTCATGTCGGAACCGCCGGAAATCGAGATCAGCACGCCCTTGGCACCCTTCATCGAGATATCGTCGAGCAGCGGGTTGGCGATGGCAGCTTCTGCTGCCTTCATCGCGCGTCCCTCGCCCTCAGCCTCGCCCGTACCCATCATCGCCCGGCCCATGCCGCGCATGACGGACTTCACATCGGCGAAGTCGAGATTGATCAGGCCTTCCTTGACGATGAGGTCGGTGATGCAGCCAACACCTGCATAAAGCACGCGGTCTGCCGTCATAAAGGCATCGGCAAAGGTGGTCTTCGCATCCGCAATGCGGAAGAGGTTCTGGTTGGGAATGACGATGACGGTATCGGCCGCCTGGCGCAGCGCTTCGATGCCGGCTTCCGCCATTTTCATGCGGCGATTGCCTTCGAAGGTGAAGGGCTTGGTGACGACGCCGACCGTCAGGATGCCGGCCGAACGTGCCGCATGCGCAATGACGGGGGCCGCACCCGTGCCTGTGCCGCCGCCCATGCCGGCGGTGACGAAACACATATGCGAGCCACTCAGGTGATCCATGATCTCGTCGAGCGATTCCTCGGCAGCAGCGCGCCCGACTTCTGGCAGGGAGCCGGCGCCGAGGCCTTCCGTGACATGGGCGCCGAGCTGGATGCGGCGCGTCGCCTTGGAGGTCGCCAGCACCTGGGCGTCCGTATTTGCGGCGATGAAATCAACGCCCGCAAGTTTTTCGGCGATCATGTTGTTGATCGCGTTTCCGCCACCGCCGCCGACGCCAATCACCGTGATCTGCGGCCGTAGTCCTGTAATGCCGCTCTTGGCGTCTGTCATCGAACTCTCCTTTTGTCCCTCGTGCATGCTCCGCCCCGTCGCGGATAGCGAATCGCATAATACGTTAAGTGGGCAACAAGGCAGAGACGGGGCGAGCTTTGCAATATCCAAAGGGATTTCAGCACTCGTTCATGTTCGAAAAGACCGCACGGTGAGATTGATCCGGAGGATCGCACCAGCAGCGATTGCTTTGCCTCGAGGCGAAGTTTGGCTAAAGATGAAAGTGAAACGAAGGGAGGGCGCATGTTTCTGTCGGATCGTCAGGAGAAGATCATCGCGCTTGCGAGGTCGTCGGGCAGGGTGCTGGTCGATGATCTGGCGGCGCAGTTTGCCGTGACACCGCAGACGATCCGCAAGGATCTGAACGATCTCTGCGATGCGCAGCTCCTGACGCGCATTCATGGCGGCGCAACCTTTCCGCGAGGGACGGAGAATGTCCGCTATGACGCCCGGCGCCAGATCGCCGCGACGGAAAAACAGGCGATCGGTGTGGCTGCCGCTGATCTCATCCCCAATAACAGCTCGCTCTTCATCAATATCGGCACGACGACGGAAGCGGTCGGAGAGGCGCTCTCCGATCATCACGAATTGATGGTGATCACCAATAACATCAATGTCGCCAATAGATTGCGGCTGATCGACAATATCGAGGTGGTGATTGCCGGCGGCGTGGTACGCCAATCCGACGGTGGTATCGTCGGGGAAGCGGCCGTCGATTTCATCAGGCAGTTCAAGGTCGATTATGCCGTGATCGGCGCCTCCGCGATCGATCCGGATGGCGCTTTGCTCGACTACGATTTCCGTGAGGTGAAGGTGGCGCAGGCCATCATCGCCAATGCCAGACACGTCATCCTGGTAGCGGATTCGACCAAGTTCGAACGGACTGCACCCGTCCGTATCGGCCAGATTTCGCAGGTCCATACCTTCATCACCGACCAATGCGATTCGCCTTCTATCCGCACTATCTGTCAGCAGAGCGGTGTTGTGCTGGTCGAAACAGCGAAAGCTAACCGCTGATTTTAGCGGCGAACAACATTCGTTTGACATTCGAAAAATTTTCGGTTTAATCATCCTCACTTTCGCAATGGTGGGGGAACCGTTGCGCTGTCCTGGCTCAAAGAGGGGGAGCATGAGCCGTATCCACGATATTTTCGTCATTGGTGGCGGGATCAACGGCTGCGGGATCGCGCGCGATGCGGTTGGCCGTGGGTATACGGTAGCCCTTGCCGAGATGAATGATTTCGCCTCCGGCACCTCGTCGGGTGCGACCAAGCTCATCCATGGCGGTCTTCGCTATCTCGAACATTACGAGTTCCGGTTGGTGCGGGAATCGCTGATGGAGCGCGAGATCTTATGGGCGATGGCCCCGCACATCATCTGGCCGCTGCGCTTCGTGCTGCCCTATCACAAGGGCGGCATCCGCCCGGCCTGGATGATCCGGCTCGGCCTGTTCCTCTATGACCATCTCGGCGGCCGCAAGCTCCTGCCGCCGACTTCGGTCTTGAACATGCGCACCGATCCGGCGGCAAAGCCCTTGAAGGCACTGTTTTCCAAAGCCTTCGAATATTCCGACGGCTGGGTCGACGATGCCCGCATGGTGGTGCTCAATGCCCGCGATGCCGCCGACAAGGGGGCGCTGATCATGCCGCGCACCAAGGTGGTGTCGGCCAGGCAGGAGAAGGATGCCCAGGGAAACAGCGTCTGGACGATCGAGACGATCAACACGGTGACCGGCAAGAGCGAGCGCCATCAGGCCCGCATGCTGATCAATGCCGCCGGTCCCTGGGTCGACCATGTCATCCGTTCCGCCTTCGGCCAGAACGAGGCCCGCCATGTGCGCCTCGTCCAGGGCAGCCACATCATCGTCAGGAAGAAGTTCGAGGGACCGCGCGCCTATTTCTTCCAGAACCCCGACAACCGCATCATCTTCGCCATCCCCTACGAGACCGACTTCACGCTGATCGGCACCACCGATCGCGATTACACCGCCGATCCGAAGGATGTGAAGATTTCCGAGGAAGAGACGCTCTATCTCTGCAATGCGGCGTCGGAATATTTCAAGGAGCCGGTCAAGCCCGAGGATATCGTCTGGACCTATTCGGCGGTCAGGCCGCTCTTTGACGACGGCGCCTCGAAGGCGCAGGAAGCCACGCGTGACTATGTCTTGAAGGTCGAGGGCAAGCAGGGCGAGGCACCGCTTCTCAATGTCTTCGGCGGCAAGCTCACCACCTACAGGCGGCTGTCGGAACATGCGCTCGAAAAGATCGGCGAGGCGATCGGCGTCAAGGGCAGGCCGTGGACGGCAGGCAGCCACCTGCCGGGCGGCGACTTTCCGGTAAAGGGCTATGAGGGCGAAGTCGGCAAGCTGAAGGCGCGCTATCCGTTCCTGACCGAGCCGCATGCCCGCCGGCTGGTCCGCCGCTACGGCACGAAAGCCGCCACGCTTCTCGGCAATGCCAAGAAGATCGACGATCTCGGCAGGCTGTTCGGATCCGATCTCTACGAGGCCGAGGTTCGCTACCTGATCGAACATGAATGGGCCAGACACGCCGAAGACGTGCTCTGGCGAAGAACAAAGGATGGCCTGCGTCTTTCGAAGGAGCAGGTGAGATCACTGGAGGAGTACATGGCTGCTATACCGGCACAGATGGCCGGATAAGGTGGCGTGTGGTCCCCGTTGCGAGGAGGCACGGGAATCGGAATGCTGGAGCTGCGAAACGCCGCCAAGATGGTGGGCGCGGACTATCATATCTATCCGACCGATCTGGTTCTCGAGCGGGGCACGCTGAATGTCCTGCTGGGGCCGACCTTGTCGGGCAAGACGTCGCTGATGCGGCTGATGGCGGGGCTTGATCGGCCGACCGAAGGCTCCGTGCATTTCGACGGCGCCGATGTCACCGGCATGCCGGTGCAGAAGCGCAATGTCGCCATGGTCTACCAGCAGTTCATCAACTATCCGGCACTGACCGTCTATGAGAACATCGCCTCGCCGATGCGCATTTCCGGCAAGGATGCGGCTGCGATCGACCGCGACGTGCGCAAGGCAGCCGAACTCCTGAAACTGACACCCTATCTCGATCGCACGCCGCTCAATCTCTCCGGCGGCCAGCAGCAGCGCACCGCGCTCGCCCGCGCCCTCGTCAAGAATGCGAGCCTCGTGCTGATGGACGAGCCGCTCGCCAATCTAGACTATAAACTGCGTGAGGAATTGCGCGAGGAACTGCCGAAGATCTTTGCCCAGTCGGGCGCGATCTTCGTTTACGCCACCACCGAACCTTCCGAAGCGCTGCTGCTCGGCGGCAATACGGCGACGCTGAACGCCGGCCGGGTCACACAGTTCGGACCGACGATCGATGTCTATCGGCGACCGGTCGATCTCGCCACTGCCGGCATCTTCGCCGATCCGCCGCTGAACGCCATCGAGGTCACCAAATCAGGTCACGTCTTTGTGCGCCCAGGCGGGGGTACACTTCCGGTTCCGGCCCATCTTTCCACTGTGCCTGACGGACCGGTGACGATTGCCTTCCATCCGCACCATCTCGGGCTAGCGCCGCAGACCGGCGATGCAGCCCGCCTCAAGGCGCGCACGCTGGTGTCTGAGATTACCGGTTCGGAGAGCTTCGTTCATCTGGACTATGACGGCGTGCGCTGGGTGATGCTGGCACACGGCATTCACGACATCGATCCCGACATGGAGATCGAAGCCTATCTCGACACGCGCCACCTGATGGCATTCGGCGCAGGCGGGCAGGCCATCGCCACGGTCGGAAAGGTTTAGGAGAGCACAATGGCACGCATCACGCTCGACCATATCCGCCACGCTTACGGCGCCAATCCGAAGAGCGATAAGGATTATTCGCTGAAGGAAGTCGACCACGAGTGGAACGACGGCGGCGCCTATGCGCTGCTTGGTCCTTCCGGCTGCGGCAAGACCACGCTGCTCAATATCATCTCTGGTCTCCTGCAGCCGTCACATGGCCGCATCCTGTTCGACGGTAAGGATGTCACGGACCTTTCGACCCAAAGCCGCAACATTGCGCAGGTCTTCCAGTTTCCGGTCATCTACGACACGATGACGGTCTACGACAATCTTGCCTTTCCGCTGCGCAACCGCGGCGTGGCAGAAGCAGATGTCGACCGACGCGTACGCGACATTCTCGAAATGATCGACCTTGCCGGCTGGGCGGGGCGCAAGGCGCAGGGCCTGACCGCCGACCAGAAGCAGAAGATCTCGCTCGGGCGTGGGCTGGTGCGCAACGACGTCAACGCCATCCTCTTCGACGAGCCGCTGACCGTCATCGATCCTCATATGAAATGGGTGCTGCGTTCGCAACTGAAGCGGCTGCACAAGCAGTTCGGCTTCACCATGGTCTATGTCACCCATGACCAGACCGAGGCTTTGACCTTCGCCGAGAAAGTGGTGGTCATGTATGACGGCCAGATCGTTCAGATCGGAACGCCGGCCGAACTCTTCGAGCGGCCCAGCCACACCTTTGTCGGTTATTTCATCGGCTCGCCCGGCATGAACGTGATGCCGGCAAAGATCGACGGCAGCACCGTCAGGGTCGGCGACGAGACGCTGACGCTCGACTATGCGCCGAAGACCGAGGGCGCGGCCAAGACCGAGCTCGGCATCCGGCCGGAATTCATCCGGCTCGGACGCGAGGGCATGCCGGTATCGGTGAGCAAAGTCGAGGATATAGGCCGCCAGAAGATCGTGCGCGCCCGTTTCGCCGGCCAGCCGATTGCAATCGTCGTGCCTGAGGATGGCGAAATCCCCGATGACGCCCGCGTCAACTTCGATCCGTCAGCCATCAGTATTTACGCCGACAGCTGGCGTGTCAGCAGGGAGGCCTGAGCCATGCAGAAGACGTGGAACAACAAAGCCTGGTTTCTGGTCCTGCCAGTGCTGCTGCTCGTGGCGTTTTCGGCCGTCATCCCGCTGATGACCGTCGTCAACTATTCGGTGCAGGATACGTTCGGCAATAACGAGTTCTTCTGGGCAGGCACCGACTGGTTCGTCCAGACCCTGCATTCCGACCGTTTCTGGGAAGCATTGCAGCGCAACCTGCTCTTCTCCTTCATCATCCTGGCACTGCAGATTCCGCTCGGCATCTTCATCGCGCTCAACATGCCGAAATCGGGGCCGGGCGTTCCTGTCTGCCTCGTCTTGATGGCGCTGCCGCTGCTAATTCCATGGAACGTCGTCGGCACGATCTGGCAGGTTTTCGGCCGTGTCGATATCGGCCTGCTCGGCCATACGCTGGAGGCGATCGGCCTCGACTACAACTATGTGCGCGATCCGGTCGATGCCTGGGTGACCGTCATCATCATGGACGTCTGGCATTGGACGAGCCTCGTCGTGCTGCTCTGCTATGCAGGCCTCGTGTCGATCCCTGATGCCTATTATCAGGCGGCCAAGATCGACGGCGCCTCGCGCTGGTCCGTCTTTCGCTACATCCAGCTGCCGAAGATGAAGCGCGTGCTTCTGATTGCCGTGCTGTTGCGCTTCATGGACAGTTTCATGATCTATACCGAACCCTTCGTCGTCACCGGCGGCGGCCCCGGCAACTCGACGACCTTCCTCTCCATCGATCTGGTGAAGATGGCGGTCGGCCAGTTCGACCTCGGACCTGCAGCGGCAATGTCGATCATCTACTTCCTCATCATCCTGCTGCTCTCCTGGGTGTTCTACACCGTGATGACCAGCGGCGACGCGAACGGCTGAAGGAGGGCGCAGACATGACCAAAAAATACAAACCTGCAGGCAGCCTTTCCTGGCTCGTCCCGACGATCTACATCCTTTTCCTGATCCTGCCGATCTACTGGCTCGTCAATATGAGCTTCAAGGAAAATGCCGAGATCACCGGCGCCTTCTCTCTGTGGCCGACGAACCCGACGCTGCGCAACTATGCGGTCATCTTCACCGATCCGTCCTGGTACAACGGCTATATCAACTCGATCATCTATGTGGTGATGAACACGGTGATCTCGGTCGCCGCAGCGCTGCCGGCCGCCTATGCCTTCTCACGCTATCGCTTCCTCGGCGACAAGCATCTGTTCTTCTGGCTTTTGACCAACCGCATGGCGCCGCCGGCGGTCTTCGCGCTGCCTTTCTTCCAGCTCTATTCGGCCTTCGGCCTGATCGACACGCATATTGCCGTCGCACTCGCCCACTGCCTGTTCAACGTGCCGCTGGCGGTCTGGATTCTCGAAGGTTTCATGTCCGGTGTGCCGAAGGAGATCGACGAGACGGCCTATATCGATGGCTATTCCTTCCCGCGCTTCTTTATCAAGATCTTCATTCCGCTGATTGCGAGCGGGGTGGGTGTCGCCGCCTTCTTCTGCTTCATGTTCTCGTGGGTAGAACTGCTGCTTGCCCGTACGCTGACGACGACGGCGGCAAAGCCGATCTCGGCGATCATGACGCGCACGGTCTCGGCGGCCGGCATGGATTGGGGTGTGCTTGCGGCAGCCGGCGTGCTCACCATCATTCCCGGCGCCCTCGTCATCTATTTTGTTCGCAACTACATCGCCAAGGGCTTTGCCCTGGGCCGCGTCTGAGGAGGACCCGACATGACCTTTTCGTGGATGGCCTGGACGTTGCCGACGGCTCTCTTCTTCCTGACGATCCTGGTGCTAATCGTCGCCATGAGCGTCTGGGAATATTTCTCGCCGGGCGGCTCGCCGCGCGTTGGCTTGCTTCGGTTCGAGACGACGCGCGGCGACCGGCTCTTCATCTCGCTGCTCGGCGCGGCATTCATTCATCTTGCATGGCTGGGTCTCGTCGGACCCAACCTGTGGTGGGCTCTTGGCATCTCCGCGATCTACGCGATCGGTGTGTTCCGTTACGTGTGATGCCAGGGTGAAACGGATGGCCGGGGGTACTTGGCCGCCTGAAACGTGAGAACTGCAATCGCAAACCTCGGGAGGATATTATGCGAAAGCACTTATTGACGACGACAGCAGGCCTGCTTCTGGCGATGACCGCGTCGGCTTATGCCGGCATGGATGAGGCCAAGACCTTTCTCGACAAGGAGATCGGGGATCTCTCGACGCTTTCCCGTGCCGACCAGGAAAAGGAAATGCAGTGGTTCGTCGATGCCGGCAAACCCTTCGCCGGCATGGACATCAAGGTCGTCTCGGAAACGCTGACGACGCACGAATATGAATCGAAAGTCCTGGCGCCCGCTTTTACCGCGATCACCGGCATCAAGATCACGCATGACCTGATCGGCGAAGGCGACGTGATCGAAAAGCTGCAGACGCAGATGCAGTCGGGCGAAAATATCTATGACGCCTACGTCAACGACTCGGACCTTATCGGCACGCATTGGCGCTACCAGCAGGCCCGCTCGCTGACGGACTGGATGGCGAATGAAGGCAAGGATGTCACCAATCCGGGCCTCGACGTTGACGACTTCATCGGCACCAAGTTCACGACCGCGCCGGATAAGAAGCTCTACCAGCTTCCCGACCAGCAGTTCGCAAACCTCTATTGGTTCCGCTACGACTGGTTCAACGACGAGAAGAACAAGGCCGACTTCAAGGCGAAATACGGCTACGACCTCGGCGTTCCCGTCAACTGGTCGGCCTATGAGGACATTGCCGAATTCTTCACCGGCCGCGACGTGAACGGCAAGAAGGTCTTCGGCCATATGGATTACGGCAAGAAAGACCCCTCGCTCGGCTGGCGCTTCACCGATGCGTGGCTGTCGATGGCCGGCAACGGCGACAAGGGTCTGCCGAACGGTCTTCCGGTAGACGAATGGGGCATCAAGGTCGATGAGAATTCCCGTCCGGTCGGCTCTTGCGTCGCACGCGGCGGTGACACCAACGGCCCGGCTTCCGTCTATTCGATCCAGAAATATCTCGACTGGATCAAGGGCTATGCTCCGCCGGAAGCAGGCGGCATGACCTTCTCCGAATCCGGCCCGGTTCCGGCGCAGGGCGCGGTTGCCCAGCAGATCTTCTGGTATACGGCCTTTACCGCCGATATGGTCAAGCCCGGCCTGCCGGTCATGAATGACGACGGTACACCGAAGTGGCGCATGGCCCCGAGTCCGCATGGCGTCTACTGGAAGGACGGCATGAAGCTCGGCTATCAGGACGTCGGTTCCTGGACGCTGATGAAGTCGACGCCTGACGACCGTGCCAAGGCCGCATGGCTCTATGCGCAGTTCGTCACCTCGAAGACTGTCGACGTGAAGAAGAGCCATGTCGGTCTCACCTTCATCCGCGAATCCACCATCCGCGACAAGAGCTTCACGGAGCGCGCTCCGAAGCTCGGCGGCCTGATCGAGTTCTACCGCTCGCCAGCCCGTGTCCAGTGGTCGCCGACTGGCACCAACGTTCCTGACTATCCGAAGCTTGCACAGCTGTGGTGGCAGGCAGTCGGTGATGCGTCTTCCGGTGCCAAGACCGCGCAGGAAGCCATGGACTCGCTTTGCGCCGAACAGGAAAAGGTGCTCCAGCGCCTCGAACGCGCCAAGGTGCAGGGCGATATCGGTCCGAAGCTCGCCGAGGAGCATGATCTCGCTTACTGGAACGCAGATGCGGTGAAGAAGGGCAACCTCGCTCCGCAGCTGAAGATCGAGAACGAGAAGGAAAAGCCTGTCACCGTCAACTATGACGAGCTCGTCAAGAGCTGGGCTGACGCCAAGAAATAAGCGTCATCGGCCGGGCGCTACGGCGCCCGGCCATTCCCGATTTTCCAAAAAACAACAACGGGGACAGAGCTGTCGTTCCGGCGGAACGATGGCTGCTGCGCAGGAAACAGATGTCATGAGCGGCCATATTCTTGCCATCGACCAGGGCACGACATCGTCACGAGCCATCATTTTCGACCCTCAGATGCGGACCGTGTCATCGGCCCAGACGGAGATCAGCCAGCATTTCCCGCAGACCGGCTGGGTGGAGCATGATGCAAACGAAATCTGGGACACGGTGCTTTCGACGGCCCGCGATGCGCTGGCAAAGAGCGGGATAGCACCTGGCGCAATTGCTGCCATCGGCATCACCAACCAGCGGGAAACGACCGTCGTCTGGGAAAGAGCCACCGGCCGGCCGCTTCACAAGGCGATTGTCTGGCAGGACCGCCGCACGGCGGAAATGTGCGACCGGTTGAAAGTCGATGGCTATGAAAAGCTCTTCACCGCCAAGACCGGTCTGCTTCTCGATCCCTATTTTTCCGGCACGAAGCTGCGCTGGCTGCTCGACAATGTCGAGGGACTGCGTGCCCGTGCCGAAACAGGAGAGGTCTGTTTTGGTACCATCGACAGCTGGATCATCTTCAAGCTGACCGGCGGGCGGGCGCATGTCACCGATGCGACCAACGCCTCGCGAACCCTGCTCTACAATATCGCCGAGAACCGCTGGGACGACGAGCTTCTCGAGATTCTGCGCATCCCGCGGGCGCTGCTGCCCGAGGTCAAGGACAGTGCCGACGATTTTGGCATGGTCGATCCTGACATCTTCGGCGCGGCGATCCCGATCCTCGGGGTCGCGGGCGACCAGCAGGCGGCGACAATCGGCAATGCCTGTTTCGAACCGGGCATGGTGAAATCGACCTACGGCACCGGCTGTTTTGCGCTCCTGAATACCGGTGAAGACCGCGTGCACTCGAAGAACCGGCTGCTCACCACCATCGCCTACCGTTTGAACGGCAAGACCACCTATGCGCTGGAAGGATCGATCTTCATTGCCGGTGCGGCCGTGCAGTGGCTGCGTGATGGTCTCGGCATTATCGGAAAAGCATCGGAAACCGGTGCTCTGGCCGACAGAGCCGATCCGCAGCAAAGGGTCTATGTCGTGCCCGCCTTCACCGGCCTCGGCGCTCCCTACTGGGATCCGGAGGCGCGGGGCGCGATTTTCGGTCTGACGCGCAACAGCGGCCCGGCGGAGCTGGCGCGCGCCGTCCTGGAATCGGTCGCCTACCAGACGCTCGACCTGCTGGTGGCGATGCGCAGCGATTGGGGCGACCATCCGATCGAAACGGTGCTGCGCGTCGATGGCGGCATGTCGGCCTCCGAATGGACCATGCAGCATCTCGCCAACATTCTCTCAAGTCCCGTCGATCGGGCGGCGACCTTGGAGACGACAGCGCTCGGTGCTGCCTGGCTTGCCGGATCGAAGGCCGGTGTCTGGCCGGACCGGAAGGCGTTCGCACGCGCCTGGGCGAGCGACCGTAGCTTTGAGCCCGATATGACTGACGTAGACAGGCAGGCGAGAATCGTCGGCTGGCGCAACGCGATTGCGCGAACGCTGAGCACGGTGACCTGACCGGGGCGGACCACCACCGTAGAGAAAGAGCCGGGCGGTGTCAGGCCGCCCGGCTTATCGATCGATCTATTGCCCGTCTTAAGCGTCGAGCCGGTTCTGTGTCTGCCGGTCGAAGAAATGCACCTTCCGGGTCGCAAAGGACAGCTTGATCCGCTGTTCGGGTGCAAGGCTCAGGCGTTCGCGCACAACCCAGGTGAGTTCCTTGCCCTCGACCTCGACGGCGACATGGGTTTCCGAACCGGTCGGCTCGATGACCTTCACGATCGCTTCGATGCCCTCATCGCCACCGAGCGAAATATCCTCCGGACGGATGCCGAGCGTCAGCGGCTTGCCCGCGGAATTCTCCGGCGCTTGCGAGAGTTTGACGCGCGCGCCGCCGGCAAGAGCGAGGCTCGGGCCACCGGAATTCTCCAGCGTGCCCTCGAGGAAATTCATTGCCGGTGAGCCGAGGAAACCGGCGACGAAGATGTTGCGCGGCCGGTCGTAGAGTTCGAGCGGGCTGCCGATCTGTTCGACGTGGCCGCCCTGCAGCACGACGATCTTGTCGGCCATGGTCATGGCTTCGATCTGGTCATGCGTGACATAAACGATCGTCGTCCTCAAGCGCTGGTGCAGCGCCTTGATCTCGGCCCGCATCTTGACGCGCAGTTTGGCGTCGAGGTTCGACAGCGGCTCGTCGAAGAGGAAGACTTTCGGATCGCGAACGATGGCGCGGCCCATGGCGACGCGCTGGCGCTGGCCGCCCGAAAGCTGGGCCGGCTTGCGCTCCAGCAGCGGCTGCAGGCCGAGGATCGCGGCAGCCTCCGCCACCTTTTTGTCGATCTCCGGCCGCCTGGCGCCGGCCAGTTCCAGCGCAAAGCCCATGTTCTGGGCGACCGTCATCTGCGGATAGAGCGCGTAGTTCTGAAAGACCATGGCGATATCCCGGTCCTTGGGCTGCAGATTGTTGACGACGCGCCCGTCGATGCTGATCTTGCCGGCGCTGATCTCCTCAAGACCAGCGATCATGCGCAAGAGCGTGGACTTGCCGCAGCCGGACGGGCCGACGAGGATGACGAACTCGCCATCGGCAATCTCGACATCGATGCCGTGGATGATGTCGACCGAACCGAAGGACTTCTTGACTTTGTTGATGCTCAATCCGGACATGGGGGCTCCTTCTATCCTTAGCGCTTCCTGCGCACGCGCAGCGCCTGATGCGGCTTGCGCGGCAGCTTGACGCCGAAAGCAGCATCCGGCTTGCCGCCGCGCACGATCGCGCCATGACGGGTGGGATGCGGGACGGGTGCAGCGACCTTCTCGGCCGGTGTGATCGTCATCTCCCAGGTATCGATGATATCGACATCGTAATTGTCGTCGTCGAGCGGCAGACCCGATGACCAGGTGACCGGCTGGTGCTCGCCGAGATAGATCAACCGGAAATCATCGTCGCCGTCCCGCGCACCCGAGACACGCGACCAGGGCCATTCACCGATAATGCCGAGCGGCTCCAGCCCGTGCTTCACATCCGCCTCGAGCAGATCGCGCAGGAAACCGATGCGCTTCCAGGCCTCGCCACGCAACTCGCCGCCCTTGGCCCACCAGATCAGGTCCTCGGGATGCGAATAGGTCTCGCCGTGGCCGGCATAACCGCCGCGCGCCATGGTGATCCAGTAGCGATGCACCAGTTCCTGGGCGGAGAGATTGCCCCAGGACTGCAGGATATCGCCCTCGTATTCCGGCTCGTCGTTGACGACCGGCTTGCCATAGGCGTTGCGCCATTCCTGCGTGCGCTTGACGTCGGGGTTCTGGATGCAGGTATGGGTGACCCAGGGCTTGCGATGGTCGAAATTCGCCGTCACGTCGCCATTATGGATCGAGCGCAGGTGCTGGTAGGGATCGTTTTCTTCCAGGATATGGAAGTAGCGGTCCCACTGCTCCATTGGCTTGGTATCAATCAGGAAGTCATATTCATTGGCAAGCGACCACCAGACATTCCGGTAAGCAGAAAGCCGCGCCGCGAGATAGGCGACATAGCGGAAATCCTGCTCGGCCGACATGTCGGCATAACCCCAGCGGTCATAGGGGTGAAAGATGATGATATCGGCCTCGATGCCGAGCGCGCAAAGGGCTGCCACCTGCCGGTCGAAATGCTGGAAGAGGGCAGGGTTCGGCCGGTCGAAATCTAGCCTGCCGTCAGCGCCTTTTTCGAAGCAGGCATGTAGTGGCTCATTGGTATTATAGGGATAATCCTTCGGGAAGACGCCCATGCGGATCTTGTTGAAGCGGGTTTTCTTCAGCGTCTCCAGTGTCTGGTTCTGCATCTCCAGCGGCTGATGCGTCCAGGCATAGCAGGTCGTGCCGAAGGAGAAGAAGGGCGTTCCGTCGGCATAGCCGAAATGGAACTTGTTGCGCACGTGCACCGGCCCATGATTGCCTGCCGACGGCGCGGTCGCCGTAAACGAGCCCGTCTTGCCGTCTAGTGCAGCCGTCTTCGACCGTGTCTTGAAGGACCATTCGCCCTCGACGTCGGGCATGAAACGGATGCGGTAGGTGCCGTTGCCGTCATAAAAGCCCGGCACGCGGACCTCGCGGCTCTTGTGCGTGAACACGGCATCGAATGCCACGTCGAGATAGGGATTGCCTTCGGACGGGCCGGCAAAGGCCGCTTCGAACACGCCCCATTTTTCGACTGCTGCATCGGACATTCTGTCTCTCCTCGTAAACAAGATTTCGGTGTCAGCCCTTGACGGCACCGGAAGTCAGTCCGGACACGAAGTAGCGCTGGAACATGAGATAGACGATCGTCGCCGGTAGCACGGTCATGACGATCGCGGCGTTGAGCTGGCCGTAATTGCTGGAAAACTGCCCTTGGAACGACATGAGGCCGAGCGGCAGGGTCCACATGTGCTGGTCCTGTAAAAGGACGAGCGCCATGGCGAATTCGTTCCAGGTGGAGACGAAGTCGAGGATCAGCAGGGCGGCGAGAACCGGCAGGCAGACCGGCAGGAAGATCCGCCGGAAGATGGTGAAATGCGTCGCGCCATCGATGAGGGCTGCCTCCGACAGCTCCTTCGGAATGCCCTTGAAGAAGCCGTGCAGGATGAAGACCTGATAGGGAACGCCGAAGGCGATATAGGGCAGGATGACGCCCGGATAGGTGTCGATGAGCCCGAAGGAATTCACCAGCGTGAAGAGCGGTGCGAGCATCACCTGGAAAGGGATCATCGTGCCGAAAACGACGAGCAGCAGGAGCGCCTTGCTGATCTTCAGCTTGATCTTGGCAAGCGCGTAGGCGGCCATTGCCGACAGCGCGAGGCCGAGCGGCACTTTGATGACGGTGATGATGACGCTGTTGAAGAAGGAGCTGGCAAAATTGCCGCGGCTCCAGGCGTCGGCGTAGTTTTGAAAGGCGAGTTCGGTCGGCGGCATGAAGGCGCCGGTGCTGGTGACTGCGGCCGGTGTCTTCAGTGAGGTGAAGACGATGAAGACGAAGGGTGCTACCCAGATCAGCGCGACAAGGATGAGGGCGATCCACAAGCCGATGAGGATGGGATCGCGCTTCAGGCGAAGGGGCTTGGTATCGATGTCGAGATCATCGGCTTGCGCTCCGAGAACTGTCACGATTCCACCTCCTCATGCTTTTGCGTCCAGCGCAGATAGGGGATGACGATCGCCATGGTGATCAAAAGCAGCACCACCGAGATCGCAGCACCGCGGCCGAAATCGAATATCTGCATGGCCTGGGTGAAGGCCCAAAGTGCCAGCATCTGGGTCGACTGGGCGGGACCACCGCCAGTCAGGCCATAGACGATATCGAAGGCCTTCAGCGACGAGATGATGGAGAGAACCAGAACGATGGTAATGGTGGGCCGCAATGCCGGCAGCGTAACATGCTTGAAGACGGCCCAGCGGCCGGCGCCATCGATGCGGGCGGCTTCCACCAGCGTCTGCGAGACGTTCTGAAGACCTGCGAGGAACAGCACCATCGAGAAGCCGACGGTTTGCCAGAGATAGGCGATGAAGACGGAATAAAGCGCGATATCCTTGTTGCCGAGCCAGTCCTTGATCCAGGTCTGCATGCCCCAGGAGGTCAGCATCTGGCTGAACAGGCCGAAGAAGGGATCGTACATCCACTTCCACATGGTGGCGACGGCGATCGGCGCAATGATGACGGGCAGGTAGAAGATGGCGCGCAGGCTGTTGCGGCCGAAAATCTTCTGATTGAGGCTGAGCGCCAAGAGCAGCCCGACCAGCGGCGGGAAGATCAGGCTCATCAGCGTCCAGATCACGGTATTCCGGAAAGCAACCCAGAAGACCGGATCGCGCGTGAAGATCGCCGTATAATTCGCGAGGCCGACGAAAGGCCGTTGCGGATCGAGCCCGTTCCACTTCTGGAAGCTGATAATAACCACGTTCAGCATCGGGTAGAGCGCGAAGATCGCGTAGATGGCCAGAGCCGGGACGAGCAGGATGAAGGCCTGCATGCGTGGATCATGAGTTGTTTGGCGCAATGACATGCTCACCTCCGGGCAGGGCACGGCCCTGCCGGTCTTGCGAATGCGGCGCCAGCCGACCGACATTGTGTCGGCCAGCCGGCGTCTCGGGAGGAGTTAGGTTCTACCGGCGATGAAGGCCTGCATCTGCTTGGCTGCTGCGGCCGGCTCGATGCTGCCGGAGGCAACATCGTTGATGACGCGGAAATATTCCGTCGTCACGTCAAGCGGGAAGGCCTGGTCGCCGTTCATGTAGATCTTGCTGTAGGTCTTGAAGATATCCAACCACTCGGCTTCCAGAGGCTTCTGATTGGTGTACTGGACGTTCTTATTGACCGAGATCGAGCTGATCTGGCCGACGAGATCCTGCTGCACTTTCGTCGACAGGAAATAGTCGATGAATTTCGCAGCCATGTCCGGGTTCTTGGTCTTGGTGCTGATGTAGTTGTACTCGGCGAAACCGTAGAGACGGTTGGTGTTGGTCGGGAAGGGGAAGATCCCGTAATCGTCGAGATTGACGCCGCTGCCGGACAGCTGGCCGACCAGCCAGTCGCCTTCCAGCATCATCGCCGCGCGACCGGCGGTGAAGAGACTATAGGACTGCTTGTTGTCTATGCCCATGAAAGGCTGCAGCGTATAGTCCTTCGTCCACTTGGCGAATTCGGTGAACGCGTCGGTCGCGCAGGGCTCCTTGGACCAGTCGAGCTTCATCAGCTTCAGCTGGTCGTGCTTTTCAGCACCGCATTTGGTTTCCAAGATCACATCCATCAGGCGCATGACGTGCCAGTTGACGGTGCCGCCGAAGGTGAAGCCTGGAATGCCGGCTGCCTTCAGCTTGTCGGCTGCGGCCAGAAGCTCGTCATATGTCTTCGGTTCTTCGGTAATGCCGGCCTGCTGGAAGAGCTTCTTGTTGTAATAGACGGCTTCGCCCTTGAAGGTGAAAGGCGTGCCGTGCTTGCCGCCCGGATAGAGATCGGCAAAAGCAGCCGCCGAGGGAAGCAGCTCGTCGTTCCACTTGTATTCGGTGTAGTACTTGTCGAGCGGCAGCGACAGACCAGCCTTCACATATTCGCCGCCGAGGCCAAGACCTGCCCAGCTGAAATAGATATCCGGGCCGCGGTTGGAACCGGCAGCGACGCGCAGCGCCGTCTTGTGCTCGTCGACGGCGCGCTGGACGATCTCGATATGGGTTCCCGGGTTTGCCGCTTCGAAGTCGCTCGCAACCTTCTTCAACGCCACGTTGGCGGCATTATTGTCGAAGTTCAGCGTCCAGAGCGTGATGTCCTCGGCCTTGACGGGGGTGACCGCAACAGCCGCAATTGCGATGGCGGCCATGCATGAAGACTTCAATTTTGCAGAAAGCGTCAGCATTACGTCCTCCTCTTGTAAGCTGGAGCCTTTCTTGCCGGATGCTCATTGACATGTCAACTGGTATGATGAGCTAACCATAGGAACGGGCGTCTCATGATCGATGCCAGTTTCGTTGAGGCCCTGCGGGGGGGAAGGCGGCCGCGGTCGGGGAGGATCCGTTTGTTGGAATGGTTGTTTCGGGTTGGAAAACCTGGCGCCTTCTAGCTTCGGCGTCCAGCCTCGTGCGTGCACGGTAGCTCGATGCTCGTTGCGCTGACCAATGAGGAGACTGCCCCATCGCCTCTGATGAAGCATTCTTTGCCGCACTGAACAAGATGGAAATGATATCGGCTCAAGTGACAAGCTATCGATAAACGCGTGCGGCGTTGAGCGACATGCTCGCTACGACCGACGTTTTGAAGGTGCTCTGCCATGGGCAAGTCTGGAAAGACGATCGTGAAGTCGCGCTCATCATTGACCACGACGGTAACCCGCCGCCAGGCTACACCATGTCGGCTCTCGTCGCCTCGAACCGTGGCATCGATTTGGCCGTATGGCGCTCAAGAACCAGACGACAGCGGCGAAAACGGTTTTTCTCGGGGCTTGTTCGTCGGGTATCGTCTCCATCGGCGGCCTGGACGAACGGACGAGCTTCGCAACGCTCCTGAGCCGTGTCGGCACGAGCGCTGTCGTAGCGCCGCGCTGGAAAATTGACGCAGAGCTGGCATTGCCCATCCTCGACGAAGCGATAGCGGGCTTCGTGGCCGGGCAACCGCTGAACAAGGCGATGAGCGCTGCCGTCGCCGCCGCGATCAACCGGGGAGTGCCGGCATGGCAAGCCCATTCTTTTGTCATCGAGGGAGCTTGGGAATGAGCATTGCAGATGATCTCAACAAGAAGGGTGCGACGCCCGAGACGATCCTTCAGGTCCTGGATACGACCGTGTTCGAAGCATCGGGCGATTTATCGCCTGACGACATCATGTCGAATTTGAGGGCGGCGGTCGATGACGAGGCAGATGTGGATGAGGCTCTGGAAACGCTTCGAAAACATCCAGAACTTGTCAACGAAATTGCGTTGCTCTGGATTGCACACGCTGCGTAGCAACCGGAGACCGAGCAACTGATTTCCGAGGCGATCGCGGACGCGGATCGCCAGATGCCGATGCTGGAGATTGGCGCGGTGACACTCATCGCCCTCTAAGCGATCTACACCTTCGGCCCGAACAAACCGACGAATGTGAAATGGACCATCAGGCAGCGCAAGGACGGGACATTCGAAGAAATCAAAAGTGACGCCGAGTTTGCCGACTTCAGCGAACCAGTGAAGGCTTTTCTTGGATTGTTTACCGGCGCGACCAAGGGAAAGAAATAGACTGACTGGGATGGCATTTCCGGCCGCCGGTCCTTCAAATCAACCACTATCGATACTTGAACCTCGTGGTCACTGAAACGTCGGAGTACACAGGAATCTGACGTAGACATAAATTCGTAATTACGCGATACCCAAAAAAACGGCGAGGGACCGGGTGACTGCTAGGAGAGCATCATCTTCCAGGCGACCAATCATTGTACCAATTCTTTCGCGTTTCACGGACATGGCTTTGTCCACCATCACTTGCGAGGCTTTGCGCAATCCACTTTGCGCGGTTGGCTGAATTGTTGGCCGAATGAGCGGCGCGTCGATGAGTGTACTGGAAATCAGCAGCACAGTGACCGTGCCTGTCGCGTCGAACTGATCGGCCTGGATGACAAGTGCCGGACGAGGCTTGCCGAAATCGCCGCTGATTGCGACGGTGACGATGTCACCACGCCTCACGCTTCACCTTCGGAGTCCAGGTCGCCGAGAGCGGCATCGAGGAAATCTTGCAAATCACGGTCGCCAGCATCGGCAAGGGCTGTCTGAACGGACTGACGATGGCATTCGGCGGCAAAACCGGGGCGGCGAGTATCGGGGACCCATATCTGCACAGGTCGCAGGCCGGCAGCCCGCAATGTTTCACGACGCTTTTGAACTCTTTCGTTGACCGAGGTGGCCATGAGGAAACTCCCTTGACGTTGTTACATGTAACATAAGAACCAGCTGCTGTCATGTCAACGTTTGCTGCGCAAGAGACGGTTTGGCTTTTGATAATGAAAGCGGCTAGGTGCGGGTGGCCCGACCGCTTCGCTTTTGGTCCGCGCGTTCAGACGGCGCCGCGAGTTTCCACATAGATCGCGTAGACCGAGTGGCTGCTCGCCATATAGAGGCGGTTCTTCTTCGGGCCGCCAAAGACGAGGTTCGGGCAACGCTCCGGCAGGCGGATGAAGCCGATCGCCTTGCCGATCGAGTTGAAGACCTTGACGCCGTTCAGATCCTCGGGCCTGGCGCCCGCAGCGCCACTCGATCCCCAGCCGCACCAGAGGTTGCCGTCGATGTCGACCTTGAAGCCGTCGAGACCGCCATTGTCGTCGGCTGTCACCAACGCCGTCTTGTTCGAAAGCTTCACGCCGTCTGCGCCCATGTCGTAGCTCCAGATGATACGGTAGGGCGATGCGCGGCCTTCGACGATGTAGAGCTTCTTTTCATCGGGCGAAAACGCAATGCCGTTCGGGCCTTTCAGCTCGTCGGTGACAAGATCGAGCTTGCCGTCCGGCGAGATGCGATAGACCGAGTGCGGCAGCTCCGGTATTGCCTTCTCGCCTTCCCACTCGCCGGCGATGCCGAAAGGTGGATCGGTGAACCAGATGGAGCCGTCCGACTTGCAGACGATGTCGTTCGGAGAGTTGAGCTTCTTGCCGTAGTAATTATCGGCAAGCACCGTAATCGAACCGTCATATTCGGTGCGGGTGACCCGGCGTGTCAGATGTTCGCAGGAAAGCAGGCGGCCCTGGCGGTCGCGGGCGTGGCCGTTGGCATAGTTGGAGTTGGCCTTGTAGACGCTCCAGCTCTCATTGGCTTCGTCATAGCGCATGACGCGGTTGTTTGGAATGTCGCTGACGAGCAGATAGCGTCCGTCGCCGAACCAGACTGGACCTTCCAGCCAGCGAGCGCCGGTTGCGACCTGCTCGAGCGAGCTGCTGGCGACACGATACTTCGCAAAGCTCGGATCGAGAATCTGGATGGCCGGATCGGGATAGATGGGGCTTGGCGTAAAGCCGATCGCTTGCGCAGATGCCATTTTCGGGAGGACGGTTGCCAAGGCGGCCGCCGAAAGCTTCATGATGTTGCGGCGTGAAAAATTCACATTGAAGTCCTTCGATTGTGATTTTTGATTTCATATCAATTTGCCCGACTTGGCGGGGAACCGAAACCACGGTTCGCTTTCCAGTTAAAGGCAGCCCGTTGTGCTCCGCAACAAAACAGGATCACCTTCTGTCACCTTGGTTAAGCACCCGTGAAATGCAGATTGGAGATCGGCGTGCGCTTTTGTGCGCTGCGACAAGGGTAAGATTTTATTATGAAAAAGCACCTATGATCCACGAACAATCAAGTTTGATCGCTACCGCATTATGTCCACTACGGCTCGTGCATTTTGCTTTTCAATACACCTTCATTCATTGAGCGTTTTTTGAGGTATCTGATGTTTAAGAATTTAAAAATCAAAACAAAATTCCTGATGGCGATTGCCGTACTTGCCGTCATTTCGCTGGCAGGCCTGATGTATGTCACCAGCAAGTTCAGCGCTGCCAATGAGGCCTATTCCGGGTTCCTGCAGAAGGAAAGCAATGCGGCGACCTTCGGACCCCGCGGTGCCGCCGGCATGTGGACCGCGACGACATGGCTGAGCCGCGCGCTGGCACAGGACCCGGCAACGCCGGCTTTCCAGGATCTATCAGGCCGGTTTTCGAAGGAATTTGCCGGCGCCCGTGACCGGTTGACACAGATCCCGGCGCTAGTGCCAAGCCGCAAGGCTGCGATCGACGAACTGCTTGCCGGAGCGGACGCACTGAAGGCAATCGGCGACGATCTTCTCAAGGCCCATACCGCAGGCGATCAAGAAAAGGTTCGCACGCTCTCCGCCAAGCTCGACCAGGCGATCGTCGATCTCTCGCCGAAATTCGGCGCCAATAACGGCGCCATGGCCGAAATCCTCAACAACGGCGCCAAGACGTTGAGCCAATCGGTCTCCAGCACGATTACCTATGCGATCTGCGGGATGCTTCTGGGGATTGCGATCGCCGCAGTCCTTTCCATGACTATCGCCCATAAGGGCATCACCGTACCGATGGCTCGCTTGCGTGAACGCATGGCTTCGCTGGCTGCCAATCAGACGGAAGCTGCCATCGACGGCCTCGACCGCAAGGACGAAATCGGCCAGATGGCAGAAGCCGTGGCGGTGTTCCGCGACAATGCGATCGAGCGCCTTCGCCTGGAGCAGGAAGCGGAAGACAATCGCGGTCTATCCGAACGCGACCGCATGGATCGCGAAGCCCAGAAGACGCGGGAAGCCGCCGAGATCAAGTTCGCCGTCGACAACCTGGCGGAGGGCCTGAGCCATCTCTCCGACGGCAATGTGTCCTACCGTATCGAAAAGCCCTTCACCGCGACGCTTGACGGTGTCCGCAATGATTTCAATACGTCGGCCAGCAAGCTGCAGACGGCTCTGGAGCAGGTGGCAGAGAATGCCCGCAGCATCGAAGCCGGCTCGTCCGAAATCAAGGCGGCTGCCGACGATCTGGCCAAGCGCACCGAGCAGCAGGCAGCTTCGGTGGAGGAAACCGCCGCCGCTCTGGAAGAAATCACCACCACCGTCAAGGACGCCACCAAGCGCGCTCAGGAAGCCGGCGCCCTTGTTGCCCGCACCCGCAGCGGTGCTGAAACCTCCGGGGAGGTCGTCCAGCGCGCTGTCAAGGCGATGGAACAGATCGAAAAGTCTTCTGGCGAGATCAGCAACATTATCGGTGTCATCGACGACATCGCCTTCCAGACCAATCTTCTCGCGCTGAACGCCGGCGTGGAAGCGGCTCGTGCAGGTGAAGCCGGCAAGGGCTTTGCCGTCGTCGCCCAGGAAGTGCGCGAGCTCGCCCAGCGCTCCGCCAAGGCCGCCAAGGAGATCAAGGCGCTGATCACGACATCGAACGAGCAGGTCAATGCCGGGGTGCAACTGGTCGGCCAGACCGGCCAGGCGCTGGTGACGATCGTTACGGAAGTGCAGGAAATCAACCGGCACGTCAACGCGATTGTGGAATCGGCGCAGGAACAGTCTTCTGGACTTCAACAGATCAACACCGCCGTCAACCAGATGGATCAAGACACGCAGAAGAACGCTGCCATGGTCGAGGAATCGACCGCCGCCAGCCACGGTCTCGCCCGTGACGCCGCATCGCTCAACGCGCTTCTGGCCCAGTTCAAGCTATCTGGTCCGCGTCAGACTTCTGTCGTGCGACCCGTCAAGGGCCGGGACGTACCGGTGGCCTCGCCGGCTCATGCCCTTGGCCGCAAGGTCGCACGCGCCTTCACCGGTAATGTCGCGGTCGCCGTGGCCGGCGACGAATGGCAGGAGTTCTAAAAAAGACGTCGGAAAAATTCGCCATTTGCATCAAGGGCGAGGGATACGAGGCCACAATCAGCGCACCATTCGTGACCAGACACCGGCACCGAAAAGGCTATGAAGGCGGGCATTCCAGTCGTTCTTCACACGGGTCTTATCGAGGCCGACACCGTCACCACGGAAATTCATAGTGGAGCCGGACACTTCGGCAATGTCATGGGCGACTTCCTCGTCAAGGAACTCAACGGCAAGGGCAACATCTGGTCCTTCGTTTATCTGGCTGGACATTCGAAAGACACCCACGGCTGCAATGGTCCGATCCAGGCATCGAGGGAACCGACATTGAGATCGTCGCCGAGGAAAACGGCTACTGGCCTATGGATATGTCGGCCCGGCGGTCGCGGAGAAGACGACGCATTCCCACAATCCGGAGCATCCGCATGGTCCGCAAGTTCCGGGCCGCTGATGGCCAGAGCAGGTAGATGCTGCCATCGGCAAGCATTGATAGCAGCTCCTGATGATCCGGCTCGGCGAGCTTGTGAAGAGTGGAAAGCCGGCGATATCCGACGCCCGTCCAGCAAATAAGCGAAAACAACGACGCCTTGGTCGTACCCTTTGAACGGCTCAGCCATCATCTCGGAAACCTGGGGGCGCAACAGTCGCTTTAAATCGGCGTTCGCACCACAAAGGAACAGCTGAATTTTGCTAGGTTTCAGGATCAAACTTGCGCGCAAGCCTCCGGCTTGTTCCCCTCAAGGCGGCCACACGGGTCGCCAATTAGCAAATGCTCACTGTACCTCATTGACATATCTGTGGTGCGCGGTCGTCGCGCGATGAGCGGATATGAGAATTGGGACCGCGAGTTGGTCATAGGCGACCTCGTCGATCGTTAGCACGGCAGCCGGCAGGGCAAGGTCTAACCACCGGGCATCGAAATCGGTCGCGAGATCGGCACCGATCTGTTCGCGTATGGCCGAGATGCGGATTCCGTAATTTTCCAGTAGATGCAGGTAGAAGAGCGGAGGGATTTCTTCTGCCCTCTCCGGGAAATCCGGAACCCGTTCGCAAGAAAGTGTCAGCGTCTCGTGCATGATCGGTCGATTGTCGACATAGCGCACCCGGTGGAAGGTGACGATCGGCGATCCTTCCTCGATCTGAAGTTTCCCCGCGTCGGCGGTGGAAGCAAAGCTCCTGTCGAGCGAAGTCACTTTCGTCACCGACTTGCTGAGCGAACCATCCAGCCCATGCAGTCGAAAATATTGAAAAAACAATCGCAGGCTGTGCTGCGGCTTGCGGCCGGTCACGACGGTGCCGGTCTTGCGACGGCGGCTGAGAAGGCCGTCATTGGTGAGGTCCATCAGCGCTCGGCGAATGGTCCCAACGGCCACGCCGTAAGTTTGCGACAATGCCACTTCGCTGGGCAGAACAGAGCCCGGTTCCAGTTTGCCGATCATGATCGCTTCGGTGATCTGTCGCTTGACCACTTCGTAAAGCGGCAAGGACAATTCTGTCAGCTTGATCGCTCCTGATGAATTATTGGGCAGTTCCGGCAATTATTTGCCTCTTCTTTGGAGTTGACTCATGGTCTCGATCTACCCACTATTACTATATAGTTTATATTAAAGCGCAAGCTGAAGAGGCTGGCATGACGGGTACCGAGGACACTGCCATAAACACGCAGCAGCCAGCATCTTCGCAACAAGTCTTTGAGACTGCCATGGCAGCGATTGAGCTGGATGTCGAGGCTGCTGTCGATGATCTGGCGCGGATGATCGAAGTTGACACCTCATTCCCGCCGGGTCTGGGCTATAACGCTTTCGCCGATCTGATGGCCGAGCTTCTGGCGCCGCTGGGGTTTGAGTTCGAGCGGGTCGTAGTGCCGCGTGATCTCTGGTACGTGGCCGGCGGCCCGGCTTCCGGCGAGCGCACCAATCTCGTCGCCACCCGCGAAACCGGCAAGCCGGTCTGCGGCCTTTATTACCATGTCGACACAGTACCTGCCGCACCCGGCTGGAGCCGCGATCCGCTGAAGCTGACGATCGAGGGCGACGACCTGTTTGGGCTCGGCGCCGCCGACATGAAGGGCACGATCGCAGCAACCCTACTGGCGCTGCGGGCCGCCAAAAAATGCGGTCTACCGCTGTATTACGATCCGATGCTGCTCCTCTGCACTGATGAGGAGGGCGGCCTTTATCCCGGCATTCGCTATCTGGCGGAGCAGGGCATGTTGAAAGGCCATATCCTCAATTTCAACGGGTCGGCGGCGCCGCGCATCTGGGCGGGTTGTTTCGGTGTGTTCCATCTGCAGGTGACGATCATAGGGCACGCCGTTCATGCGGGAGAAGGAAACCGCACCGGCGCCGGCACCAATGCTATCGAAGGCGCCTTGCCTGCGCTCAATGCCTTGACGGCGTTGAAGCCGGAAGTGGCCAGCCGGGCATCCGCACTGAGGCCGCCACCGCACGCATCGGGGCCGCTACGACCACAGCTTTCCATTTCGGCCGTGAACGGCGGTACCGCCGGCGGACAGGTCCCCGCCGAGATCAAGATTCTCGTGAGCCGGCGTTACGCCCCGGAAGAAAGCTATGAGGGGGCACGCGCCGAGATCGAAAGCCTGATCCGCGACAGCGTTGCCGGCACTGGGCTAGGGCTCGAAATCGACCTTGTCGGCCACCTCATCCCAACAGGCAATCCGGAAGGTCCCCATTGGCCACGCTGGCAAAAGGCGCTGTCGCTGGGCTTCGGCTACAAGCCGGAAGACTTTCAAAAATGGGGCGCCGCAAGCTGCTCCGACTTCGGTTACGTGCAGAGGGCCGGTTTCGGGCCGGAAGTGCTACTAGGCGGCCTCGGACGTCCAGAAAGCTGCATTCATAGCCCGGAAGAGCATACGACCCGCCAGGACATTATCGCGCTTGCCAAGAGCATTCTCGCCTATCTCGCGGCGGATTTCGCCGCAGACGCCATTCCTGAAAACCGCAGCTGATAACCAAGGGAACTGAAACATGCTGGAAATGAAACGCCGCTTCTTCCTCGCCGGCACCGCCGCCGTCTTCGCCGCACCGGCGCTGGGCCTCGCTCAGACCGCAACGCCCGCCAAGGGCGGCACGCTGAAGATCTCCGTCGACCAGGCGGCAAGCGTCATCCATCCGCTTCTCACCCGCGTCAACCCGGAATATTTGGTGACCGAACTGCTCTACAGCAACCTGACGCGCCTCAAGGTTGACATGTCGGTGGAGCCGGACCTGGCCGAAAGCTGGACACCGAACGAGGGCCTAACCGAATGGACATTCAAGCTGCGCACCGGCGTCACCTTTCATGACGGTTCTGCCTTCACGGCAAAGGATGTCGTCGCCACGTTCAAGGCGATCCTCGACCCGGCGACGGCTTCGCCCGGCCGCAACAATGTCGGCCCGATCGCCGATATCGTCGCCGTCGACGATGCGACCGTACTGTTCAAGCTTTCCGGTGCCTATGCCGACCTTCCGGTCTCGATGGCCTACACCAACGCTCGTATCATCCCGGCCCCAATTGCCACCGGCGACTTGAAGAGCCTGTCGACCAAGGCTGTCGGCACTGGTCCGTTCAAGCTCGTGTCCTACGAGCCGGACCGCCTGATCGTCGTCGAGCGCAACGAGAAGTACTACGACCCGGCGCGGCCCTATCTCGACCGCGTCGAAGTGCATGTTTTCCCGGACACTTCGGCTGAAAGCTCAGCGCTGCTTGCCGGCGATATCGACATCATCTCGACCATCCAGCCGCCGGAATTCATGCGCGTCGATGGCAATGACGGCATCACCACGCTGCGCACGCCGTCCGGCCAGTTCTGCAACATCAACTTCGGCTGCGACACGGCTCCGTTCAATGACGCGCGCATTCGCCGTGCGATCGCCCTGACGGTCGATCGCGAAGCCATGGTCGGTTTCGTCACCGAAGGTTTCGGCACGGTCGGCAACGACACGCCACTCAACCCGTCCTACCAGTTCTTCAAACAGATCAAGCAGCGTGAGGTGAATATCGAGGAAGCCAAGAAGCTTCTCGCCGAAGCCGGCCATGCGAACGGTCTGGAACTGACACTGATTGCCTCCGACCGTCCGGCGGTGCGCACCCAGCTCGCGGTAGCGCTCCGCGAAATGGCCAAGGAAGCCGGCATCACCATCAACGTCCAGACCATGCCGCATGCGACCTATCTGGAGCAGGTGTGGAAGAAGGGCACATTCTACGTCGGCTTCTACAACATGCAGCCGACCCCGGATGGCATCTTCAAGCTGCTCTACACATCTGACGCGGCCTGGAATGAGACACGCTGGAACAACAAGGCGTTCGATGCGCTGGTCGCGGAAGCCCGTGGCACGACCGACGAGGCAAAGCGCACTGAGCTTTACACCAAGGCACAGGAAATCATGAACGAGGACGTTCCCTCGATCATCCCGTCCTTCTTTGACGTTCTGGCCGCCAAGCGCAGCTGGGTCGAAGGCTTCGAAGCGCATCCGCGCGCCTCGGTGTTCCGCCTCGACTACGCCTCGCTCTCCGACAAGGCGCCGAAGCGCGGCTGATGTCGTGATCCCTTCGGGCGCGGCGAGAGCCGCGTCCGATACCTCTTTCTGCCAAGGAACATGACCTTGTCACCGAATTACATAGCCAAGCGGCTGGTGATGATCGTCTACACGCTGTTCGTCGTGTCGTTGATCGTCTTTGCCATAACCCAGATCCTGCCGGCCGACGCCGCCGTCATGATGCTGGGTGAGAACGCCACGCAGGATGCTCTCGACGCGCTGCGCAAGACAATGGGGCTCGATGCGCCTATCTGGCAGCAATACGCAACCTGGCTTGGCCATGTCTTGCAGGGTGATCTCGGCACATCGCTGCGCACCGGCCAGCCGGTCGGCCCGGTGATGTTCGAGGCACTCGGACGCTCGCTGCTTCTTGCCTTCCTGTCGATCGGCCTGATGCTGGTGCTGGCCATTCCGCTCGGCATCATCGCTGCAATCCGCCGCGGCAAGATTGCCGATATGGTCGTCAGCCTGATCTCCTATGCCGGTGTCGCACTGCCGGAATTCGTCACCGCTACGATTGCCGTGCTTGTCTTTGCCGACTGGATGAAGTGGCTGCCGGCGACCGGTTACGTGCCGCTGACGGAAAATTTCGTCGATGGCATTGCCCATCTCGTCTTGCCGGTCTGCGTCATTTCTATCATCCTGATCGCCCATGTCTCGCGCATGGTGCGCTCCGAACTCATCGACGTGCTGCATACCGACTACATCCGTGCGGCGCGGCTGAAGGGCATTTCCCGCGGCCAGGTGCTGCGCCGCCATGCGCTGCGCAACGCGCTTCTGCCGACCATCACCATCGTCGCGCTGGACGTCGGTTATCTGCTTGGCGGCGTCATCGTCGTGGAAGAGATCTTCACCATTCCCGGTATCGGCCGCCAGCTGATCGTCGCCATCCAGGCGCGCGACCTGCCTGCCATCCAAGCCGGCGTGCTGATCATGGCTGCCACCTATTCGATCGTCAATTTCATTGCCGACATCCTCTATGCCTGGCTCGACAAGAGGATCCAGTATGACTGAGTTTATCAAACGTCTCCTGAAGACACCTCAGGGCGCCATCGGCCTCGGCCTCGTGGTGCTGGTCCTGTTCATCGTCGTCTTCGGCCCGCTGGTCGCGCCCTACGACCCGGAAAAGCTGTCGCCGCTTGCCCGCTATAAAGGACCAAGCCTGACCTACTGGCTGGGTACCGACCAGTATGGCCGCGATATCTGCAGCCGCCTGCTGATCGGCGCGCGCGCCACCGTCGTGATGGCGGTGCTGGCGACCATTGCCGGCACGTTGATCGGCGCGCTGATCGGCACCGCATCCGCCTTTCTCGGCGGCCGCGCCGACGAGCTGATCATGCGCACGATCGATGCCGTGATGTCGATCCCGAGCCTGCTCTTCGCTCTGCTGATCGTGAACCTTCTCGGTTCCAGCACGGTCAACGCGCTGGTCGCCGTCGCCATCGCCTTTGCTCCGGGCATGGCGCGGATCACAAGAAGCGTGGCGCTGTCGGTTCGCAAGCAGGACTATGTCAATGCAGCAATCGCCCGTGGCGAGAGCTCCGGATACATCATCCGCCGCGAAATGCTGCCGAACGTGATTGCGCCGATCATCGTCGAGATGACCATTCGCATGTCGTTTGCGGTGATGCTGTTTGCGACCCTGAGCTTTCTCGGTCTCGGCGCCCAACCGCCGGCTGCCGAATGGGGCCTGATGGTGTCGGAGGCGCGCCGCTATATGCATCTTTCCGCCGGCATCTTGATCTGGCCGAGCGTGGCGATCGCGATCGTCGCCATCGGCTTCAACCTCCTGGGCGACGGTCTTCGCGATGCCCTCAATCCGCGGACCTGAGGTGAGGCCCATGACCGACACAGAAAACCGCCCGGTCGTTTCTCCGGTTTTGGCGATTGAAAACTATTCGCTGAACTACGAGACCGCCAACGGCCCGTATCACGCGCTGAGGAACATCGATCTTTTCATCAACCGCGGCGAGATTCTCGGCCTCGTTGGAGAGTCCGGCTCCGGCAAGACCTCGCTTGCCTGGTCGATCATGCGTTATCTGCCAAAGAATGCCAGCGAACCGGGTGGCAAAATTCTGCTTGGCGATGACAACCTTTTGGAAAAGTCCGAACGCGAGATGGAAACGTTTCGCGGCCGGCGCATCAGCATGGTGTTCCAGGATCCGAGCACGTCGCTCAACCCGACACTGTCTCTCGGCACCCAGCTTGCCGAAGTATTGGTCCGCCATCGCGGCCTGACACGCCAGCAGGCGTGGAAGGAAGGTGAGGAACGGCTCGCCCATGTGGGGCTGAAGACGCCGGCGCAAATGATGCACCGCATGCCGCACGAGGCATCCGGTGGCGAAAAGCAGCGCGTCGTCATCGCATCCGCCTTCGCCTGCAACCCAGAATGCATCATCTTCGATGAGCCGACCACGGCGCTCGACGTGATCACCTCGCGCCAGATCCTCGACCTGTTCGTCGAACTGCAGGCCGAGACCGGGGTTGCCTCGCTCTATATCTCGCATGATCTCGCACTGGTTGCACGCACCGCCGGCCGCGTTGCCGTCATCAATCGCGGCGATATCATCGAGCAGGGCAACGTCCGCGAGATATTCACCAACCCGCAGCAGGATTACACCCGCGCACTGATCGCGGCCGTTCCCGATCCGGCCCACCGGCTGGTCAAGGATGATGTCGTTGCAACAGACAAGCCACTGGTAAAGGTCGAGAATGTCAGCGTCCATTTCGGCCGCAAGCCGTTCCTCGCCGCCCTGACCGGCAAAAAGACCGAGCGCGTTACCGGCAACAACGCCATCAGCCTCAGCGTCAATCCGGGCGAGATCCTCGGCATCGTCGGCGAATCGGGCTCGGGCAAGTCCACGCTCGCCAAGGCGATGACCGGCCTCAACCGCTTCGAGGGCAAGATCTGGTTCGACGGGCGCGAGATCAGGAACCTCGGCGATATGGACAATGCCTATCGCAAGAATGTGCAGATCATCTTCCAGCATCCAGATGCCTCGCTCAATCCGCGCCAGAAGATTTCGGAAATCCTGTCTCGGCCACTGAAACTGTTCGGCCATGCCTCCGATCTCGAAAAGCAGATCGGCGACATGCTGGAACAGGTTCGCCTGCCGCGCACGCATGCAAGCCGCTATCCACACCAGCTTTCGGGCGGCGAAAAGCAGCGCGTGGCGATCGCCCGAGCGTTCGCGTCCAAGCCGAAGCTGGTGATCTGCGACGAGATCACCTCGGCGCTCGACGTCTCGGTGCAGGCCTCTGTCGTGGAACTGCTGCTGGAACTGCAGAAGGCGAGCGGCACCGCCTACCTGTTCATCACCCACGACCTCAACCTGATCCGCCAGATCGCCAACCGGATCGCCGTCATGTATCGCGGCGACCTGATTGAGGTGGTGAAGGCCACTGAGATCGATAGTCCTGACCGGGCGGACTATACCCGCCGCCTGATCGAGGCGGTGCCGCGCGCTGCCGCTCAATACCAATGATACCGCATCAAGGAGCATGACAATGGACCCGAAGTCCCTGTTGGACCGGATCGACGAAAAGGCCTGCCTCGATTTCCTGTCGAAAATGGTCCAGCACAAGAGCCATTCGGAAACTGAGGGCGAGAAGGATCTCGCCCGCTGGATGGCCAAGGCGCTTGAAAAAATCGGCGTCGAAGCCGAACTCCAGGCCTTCGACGAAGACCGCCGCTTCAACACGATCGGCCGCCTGAAGGGCACTGGCGGCGGAAAGAGCCTACTGTTCAACGGCCATCTCGACACCAATCCGGTTACCGAAGGTTGGACGGTCGATCCCTATGCCGGCCTTGTCGACGACAAGTTCATCTACGGCATTGGCGTCTCGAACATGAAGGCGGGCGACGCCGCCTATTTTTGCGCCGTGAAAACGCTACTCGAGGCCGGCGTCAAGCTGAAGGGCGATGTTGTCCTGACTTTCGTGGTCGGCGAATTGCAGGGCGGCATCGGAACGCTTGCGGCGATCCGCAGCGGCGTGAAGGCTGACTACTTCATCAACAGCGAGCCGAGCGACCTGGTTGCCGTAACCATGCACGCCGCGGCGCTGAGCTACGTCATCGAGCTCACCGGCGATACCCGCCACCTTTCCAAGCGCGAAGAGTCCGTTGACGCGATCGCGGCTGCCTGCGACATCATTCCGCGTATCAATGCGATGACCTTCAGCGGCGCCAGGAGCGACGTGCACAGGTCGATCAATCGCGGTCATGTCGGTGTCGTCCATGGCGCTCTTGGACGCAACCTTGAGGAATGGCGCCCGCCGCAGGTCGCGGATTTTGTCCGCCTCAAGGGCTCGTGCCGCTACGCGCCTGGCCAGACACAGGAAGGTGTGCTGGCCGATCTCGAACGCGAACTGAAGGCGCTCGAAGGCCGCTTCCCCGGCCTCAAGGCCAAGCTGGTTCCCGAGATGATAGAGGGCCGCCCGTTGATGCCGCCCTTCGAGGTCTCGCCGGAATCGCGCATCGTCAAGTCGATCAACGCCGCCTATGAAGCCGTGCGCACCGAAAAGCAGCCGACCGGTGCCATCACGCCGACGCGCTTCTACGGAACCGATGCTGGCCATCTCTACAAGGAGCTCGGCATGGAAGGCATCGTCTGTGGCCCCGGCGGCCGTTACAACACCATGCCCGACGAACGTGTCGACATCGTCGACTATCTCGACATGATCCGCGTCTACATGCTGACCATCCTCGATATCTGCGAGGTTGCCTGACCATGTTCTCCCGGGCGGAATTTGATCGCCGTATCGCACGCGCCCGGGACGCCATGGCATCCGCCGGCGCCGATCTGCTGCTCGTCGATAGCGGCGAGCTGCTGGCTTGGCTGACGGGTTACACCGTCTCCGAAACTATGTACCGTGCCGCCTTGTTGCCGCGCGAGGGTGACGCCTGGTTTACGTTGCGGGCGCTGGACGAGGCGCCATGTCGTGAAAAGAGCTGGATCACCGACGTCATCGGTTTCGCCGACACGGAAGACGGGCAGACGGCAGTCGCGGAAAGCATCCGCCAGCACGGCTTCGGCAAGGCGCGGATCGGTCTCGACACCAATTCATACTGTATAAGTGCGGCAACTTTCATGCGTCTCACCCAGCTTCTGCCAGAGGCGACTATCGTGCCGATGCCGGGCCTGAGCGATAGCTTGCGCTGGGTGAAGTCGGCTGAAGAAATCGCGGTGTTGCAGCAAGCATCGGTGATTGCCGACAAGGCCATGCTGGAGATCGCCCGGCAGGTGAAGCCTGGCATAACCACGCGCGACGCAGCAGCTATCGCCTCCGGCGTCTTCCTGCGCGGCGGCGCGGATACCGGCGAGGTCGGCCCGGTGGTGAAGGCCTCCGGCAGCCATGAGTTCCTGCATGGCGTGTTCAAGACCGAGGCGATCGAAGAGGGCGATGTCCTACATGCCGAGCTGACCCCCCGCGTCGGAAATTATGGCGCGCGCATGATGCGGCCGATCATGGTTGGCGCACCGCCGGCAGAGCTTACAGCCGCGGCCGAAAAGCTGGTCGATTTGCAGGATCGTCAGATCGCCGCGATGAAGTCGGGTGCGATCGCAAGCGACGTCGACGCGATCATGCGCCAGGGCGCGCTCGGTGCGGGCTTGCGCCCGACCTACCAAAACGTCACGGCCTATACACTTGGCCTTTATACCCGCACGCCGCGCACGAGCGATTTCTCCCGCGTCTTCCTGCCGACATCCAACTGGTTGCTGAGCGAGGGCATGGTGTTCCATCTCTATGCGACTGCGCAAGGTCTCGGCTTTAGCGAAACAGTTGCCGTTGGAAAGGACGGTGGTATCCGTCTCACGCAAAGCCCGAGAAGAATTCTGCCGGTTGTGAGTTCTTGATCAGAGCAGGCCGGCGGTAGTGAGGGGCGACGGCTTCGTTTCCCTTCAAGGCGAACAGACTACGAAAGACGTTCCCGGCAGATGATCGCGACCAGTCTTTGCAGGACCTTCACCCTTTCGACCAGCCATGCGAGGTCCTCTATAGTGATCTCATAGTTCGGCGAGTACCGGGCCTCGACGTAGGCGCGTGACAGGAGCTCGAAGCGCCGCCGTGCGATCCGGTTGTCGCGCGGCCAAGCTTCGATAATCCGCTTGTCGAGGTCCTCGGCTTTGGAGCGCAGAACCTTGATGCGGTGCGATTTCGGACTGTAGAGCGTCAGGGCCAGCAGCAGGCAGTGATACAGTGCTTCCGTAGCCTGATGAAGCAAGAAAGCGCGTTGCTTAGGGTACTCCTGTCCCAATGCGTCTTCTGCCTTCAGGAAACCTCTCGCGTTTTGGCTCCATTCGTCGAAATACCGCTGCGTTTCAACGTTCGCCTCTTCCTTCGTGAGGGCCTTCGGCTGGACGAAGGGATGACCTTCCTCCTCGAAGAGGATTTTGCCAT